>NZ_JBWPJQ010000006.1:0-112594 GCF_056583915.1 Fannyhessea sp. C0108B2
AACCATCTTTTGTTTTTATCCAAGAGTTATACAGAAGACCTACATTCTCATCAAGCCAGTAGTCTTTATTATCATCGGTAACTTTGCCTGTTACCATCTTATGATCTTGGTTAAAGTACCACCACCTACCGTTATATACGGTTTGATACCAGCCTGTTACCAGAATGCCCTTGTCATTGGTACGCATCCACGAACCATCTTTTGTTTTTATCCAAGAGTTATACAGAAGACCTACATTCTCATCAAGCCAGTAGTCTTTATTATCATCGATTAGTTTACCGACTACCATCCTGTAGCTGTCTTTATTAAAGTAGAACCATTTACCACTAGGCGAAAAATACCAATCTGTAACAAGACAGCCGTTACCATCGGTACGAAGCCAATTACCTTGTGCATCTTTTGCCCAAGAGTTATACAGAAGACCAATATTACTATCTATCCAATAATGACGTCCACGAACAGCACAATCGCCGAAAATAGCATAACCAGTTGACGGATCCGCGTACCAACGTCTGCCATTTATGGCGTTAAACCAACCTTTTGCAGTTCTGCCCGTAGAATCTACGTAATACCATCCATGTGAATCCAGCTGCCAAGACCCAATACTAAATCCTAGATAATGAGCTTTTTCGTCGGTGTATCGGTTAATGTAACCCTGCCAATATATCTGCTTATCAGAGTAAATATTTTTTACATTATCTATAACAGCATCACAAATTGCAGCAATCAATTGCGCATCATTCATAGAATTGTTGATATTGGCGCGCTTGAAGAATTTATTACAACCCCAATAATGACCTGCATTAAGGCTTGAAATACCGCCACCTTTTCCAAAAAGGTTAGCCATACCCCAAACTAAGCTCTTAAAGCTATCTGAGCGTTCATCTGCGTTAATACCAAAAAAGGAGAGACTCTTCTTTACACCATCTGATCCTGCATAATAATTGTGATAGGCATAGTAATCTTGCAGGCGTGAGAATGTATCGGGCGAAGCCGCGTACGCGCTGTGCCAGGCTTGATTAAGATCATTTCCAAATTGCGTAAATGTTGAGGTATTTTTATCAAAAACATCGGGCGTCGAAAAATCCCAGTTGTATTTTTCGCCTACGGTAGCAAGCATTTTGAACGTTTGAGGATCGTAATTGTATACTTGCTTCATAAACGTTTCGAGACCATAACGACGATCAAACTGATACGCGCCAAGCGCGTTATACGAATCGCCCGCTCCAAAGCCATGATCGTAATTGCGGCCACTCTCCCACTTTTGAAAATAAGTCATTTCTGAAGGAAATGACTTATAGTGTAAAGCAAAAGGAACATCATAAGAATTTGCGGCGCTACGCACCACTGAAGTAAGCGCCTCGCGCGAGTGTTGTTCTTGAGATGAATCTGCTACGTTGTTTTTCAAAAGATCGTTCTTGCTAACATCTTGTGCTGCACGATCGGAAGCTTTAAGGTGCTTTACAAGGGGCTGTTCTGAAGTTTGCGCATCTGAAGCATCTAAAACGGCAGAAGCATTATTGAGCTCTTGTGATGCACCTGGTAACGTTGTTGAGCGTGTCTTGGATGTATCAGAAGTCTGTTGTTGAGCAGCTCTGTCAAAGGCTTCACCAGAAGTGTTATGAGCGTTTACGGTACGCTGTAAATCGTGCGCATCGGGCAGAGTACGCGTTTGAGCATTAGATTGCATAAAGGGCTTGTGAACTGGCGCGGCATAGGCATATGATGCGCCAATCGAAGCTCCCGTAAGACATAATCCTAATGTAATTGCACTGCAAGCAATATGCATGGGTGCAAAAGTACGCTGTGACGCCATGTGCTTATGCGCTTTACTAGATACTAGTTTCTTCAAAACACATCCTAACCTAAAAAAAATTAATAAAAGCGCTTACGTACAGCGCGTTTACGTGATACTTGTTCACTAACCTTTTCATGATAAGCATAGTGTTGTTGACTATCTATACGTAAGAGTAAAGCAAAATGATTTCGCTTTACTCTTATGGCATAACATTTATAACGAACTTAAGATTTCTAATCTAAGTCGGAAAAATCTCCTGAGAGCGCAACTGCGGACTTAGAAACATCCTGGTTTAAAGACTGAACCGCTTGTGCGTTTTTATCCAATGCATTCAAAGCGTCTTCGGTGGAAGCATCCTTTTGAGGAAATACAGAATCAGCATCGTCGATAAAGTGCTGCAACATCTTTTTATACGCACCGCGGAAGCTTTCGCGAGATTGCTTAAGACGATCGATCTCATCAAGCTCGGTTTGCTTTTCTGCCAATGCCTGACGAATAACCTCGCGTGCTTTTTGATCGGCCTCGTTGCGAATAGCGTCTGCATTGGTACGAGCCTCGGCTAAGAGCTTATCGGCGCTTTGTTGAGCAACAATAAGGACTTGTGAAATTTGCTTTTCAGAGGCAGAAATAGTGGGCGACTCTGGGGCAACAGGTGCTTCAACATGCGAAGCTTGTTGTTGCTTAAGGCTTGCAAGCTGTGCTTGACTTGCTGCAAGCTGCTGCTCGGAATTGGTAAGACGACCTTTAAGATCGGCAATTTTCTTGAGCATTGCGTCTACTTCAACAGAAAGCTGATCTAAGAAGTTATCAACCTCATCAGTATTGTAACCGTGTTTTTTATCCTCTGAGAACGTCATATGTTCTATATCAGCTGGAGTAATGGCCATCTTTGTTCCCTTTCAACTATGCCAATGATGTACAAAGATACAATCATCATATCAGGTATTAAGCAACTTATCCATGCTTTTTTAGTATAACCTAATTATAAACCTTTAGAATTAAATCTTTAACAATTTGTAGAACTAATAGTGCAATAACGGGCGAAAAATCCACACCGCCCAACGAAGGCATAAATTTACGAAAAAGTTGCAAGTACGGCTCCGTAATTTTGCGCAAAACCTCGGCTATATCACTTAGAAGCGAATTTTGACTACGCGACATAATTGGTACCCACGACATGAGCGCCGATATAATGATAAGCCATGAATACACTTCTATAAGCTGGTCGAGTATGTACACAATCATGAATGAATGATATCCCATTAGTGCTCCTTGAGCTGGTATGTTTTCTTCATTGCAGCGTCAACACCACACGAAACAGCATCCATAAGACCGCCTTCCATAAAGCGCAAGCCTTGAGCCGTGGTACCTGCTGGCGATGTAACGCGTTCCATAAATTGACGAGGATGAACATGCTCATCTAACAGTTGACGCGCGGTACCTTGCATCGTGTAGAGGGCTAAATCACGACACACATGAGCTGGAATACCCCATTCAACACCACTGCGAACAACAGCATCTATCATAAGTGCAAAAAATGCCGGTCCACATCCCGAGATAACGCCTGCAACGTCGAGTTGTTGCTCGCTCATAAGGTAGGCGCAACCAAATGCAGAAAACATGTTGTGCACCAAAGACGCATCTTCGTGCGTAGCCGATACGTCAGGACATACAGCGCACGCTCCGCTTAAAGATTTAACGCAAATATTAGGCATAACGCGTACCAAACGAGCTTGCGGTAAAAGTTTTGAAAGCGTATCAAGCGATACACCAGCAGCAATACTTACCACAAGTTTTTGAGCAAGCGAGGGCGCAAGCGGGCTTATAACCTGCGTTAATACTTGAGGCTTTATAGCTACAATAACGCAATCATA
This sequence comes from Fannyhessea sp. C0108B2, assembly GCF_056583915.1. Taxonomy (NCBI): domain Bacteria; kingdom Bacillati; phylum Actinomycetota; class Coriobacteriia; order Coriobacteriales; family Atopobiaceae; genus Fannyhessea; species Fannyhessea sp. C0108B2. Next base: position 3,673 of record NZ_JBWPJQ010000006.1, read on the forward strand.
AGAAGACTTGAGCATATCAGCCGCGTTTGTATAAACGTGTGCGCCTCTTTGTTCAAATGCATCAAGCGCAGACGCATTTATATCGGCAATTGCTAAATTATGGGGCTGCACAACCTGACTATCAAGCAGTGCAGAAGCTATAGAAGATCCCATAGCGCCCGCACCAATAAGCGCAACAGAGCAAGGAGAAGGCTGTGCGGCTTTTTGATTGCTGGTTGCGGTCGCAGCCTGGTTGCGCGCAACGTTTTCTGTTGGTGCACTGGTATGAGTGTCTCTATCAGTGCTGCTAGAAGTATGAATGTTTTGATCTATCAATGAATATACCTGCACTATTCCATTATCGCGACATCGTGCTTTGAGAAATCAACTTAAGGATCTCATCTTTTGAGATCTCAACACCTTGAGGAAGTACCACAAACACACGATCTGATACTTCGTCAACACGGCCTGAAATACCGCAGGTAAGACCTAAACAAAAATCGAGAATACGCTTAGCAGTTTCGATATTGGTGTTCTTAAATACCAAAACAACCGGCTGATTCGTACGAACACGACGCACAACCATCTGAACATCGTCATAAGACGCAGGCTTTAAAATATAGGGAGGAAGCTGACCCGAGGTTTGCGGACGAGGAATGGAACGAAGACCCAAGTCACCTGGCGTTTTTCCACCCGTTGTATTGCCAAGCACCGAATGCGCAGTTTGAGAGTAAGCGTGCGTCTCGGGCATCTGCGTTGTTTGATCTGCAGGATAATACCTATCTTGTCCTGCATACGCAGAAGTATTACCGGCATAGCTTTCCTGAGATGTACGCATTCTTTGTCCATTATAATAATCGGCGCGAGGAGCCTGCGAAAGTGGCCTACCCGAACGAGTAAAAACGTTTACGCTTTCGGCCTCGGGACGACGCGTATTGCCCAACACGCCCGATGAATTTTCACGACGGGCAGCCTCTGCCTCATCGTCGTAATAATCATCGATGTTATCCATGTCATGCCCGGTGCGAATAGTTCTAATTCTATCTTTTAGTTCGTCAAATAAACTCATGGTATATCCACCTTTCTCCACTAATGGAGCATACCTTTTTCATGTTTACAAAGTTACACGCTATGCGGTAACCTTGTAGTTTTTATCAAACACAATCCTACCTAATCTAATAAGTGTTGAACCTTCTTCAAGCGCAATTTCAAAATCGTCGCTCATGCCACATGAAAGCGTAGAAAGCTCAAGCCCTGTTTGCGCTCTCAATGCTTCGCGCAGCGCAAAAAGTCCAGCAAATGATCGACGAGCAGTGTCGGGGTCATTGCGAGGAGCCATATTCATTAAGCCTTCAATATGAATGTGCTCCATGCTCATAAGCTCATCAAGACATTCGTATAAGTCTTTGCTTGAAAAGCCCGATTTAGAAAGCTCGCCCACTACATTAATCTCAAGCAAACAAGAAACATGTAAGCCCTTTGTACATGCATGTTTATTAAGCGCGCGCGCAAGTTCCAATGATGAAACCGATTGTATGCGACAACAATTATCTAAAACCATATTGATCTTGTTAAGTTGCAAATTGCCAATCATATCAAAGCGCAGCGTGCCTTGTTGGATAGCTGAAGTAAGTGCTGATACTTTATCACGAAGTGCTTGTGGTCTATTTTCGCCGAAAAGCGTATAGCCAGCGCGCGATGCTGCTAAAATTTCAGGCACATCAACCGTTTTTGAAACAGCACAAAGCTGTATGTCATCTAAACTACGGCCAGATTTTTGCACAGCATTTGTTATGCGTTCACTTAAATATGCTTTTCGCTCACGCAAAAAAGCGGTATACGCATCTTCTGCCAAAACGTCTTGTGCACGGCTGTGAGCTGTATGTTGTTCACAATTTTCAAGCGTCATAATTGAAACTTGCCTCGTTCACTTGGGTTGTTCTAAATAGGCGCACGCTGCATGTCTACCGCATTTTCCATGCTCTTTACGATACGAGAAAAAGCGATCAACATGAGAATAGGTGGAAACACCAGCATTACATATATGCTCAGGCGCAACACCATCTTCTAAAAGCGTAGCTTTTATAGCTGCATACATATTAAGATTGCGCGTACCCATTTTAACCTGATCACCAAACTCGGTTACAAAGTCTGCAATGAGCTCTGAAGATACTTCGTAATCTGCAGCTGCTATATGTGGACCCACATACACCAAAACGTCTTGAGGCCCGCAATGTGCCTGTTCGCAGAGTTTATGAAGAACAACACGCGCAATGCGTGCACGCGTACCGCGCCAACCTGAATGAGCAACGGCAAAAGCAGTACGCGCAACAAAAATTAAAGGAACACAATCGGCAAAAGCCAGCATAACAGCAACGTCTGGAACGCTACAGATAATTGCATCGCAACCCTGTGCAATATCACGTCTAATACGCGCACTTTCTTGTTCGCTCCACGAACGCACACATACAACAGACGTACCGTGCACTTGATGAGGAACCAAAAGACGCGAACACATCTGCTCAGCACCCATGGCTTTAAGAACACGAAGACGATTTTCGCTGACATGAGCCATATCGTCACCCGTTCTGCTGCCTAAATTCAGCGACTCATACCAACCCTTAGAGCATCCACCTGTTCTTTCGGTAAAAGCAAGGTGCACACCATAAGGGTGATTTTGATCCTCAAGCAGTGTAACGCCTTGAGAGGTATGACGAACCAACTGAGCTAATGCCATAAACGCTTCCCCTTTTTACAAACGGGAGTGTTTTAAGAATTCGGGAATGTCAAATTCTTTGTCGTTATTAGAAGCGTTACGCGACGGAGCAGGAGCCGGCGCAGACGTACGAGTAGAAGCAGCAGGCTTTTGACGTGAAGAGGTCTGCGTACGAGAACCCATGGTAAGTGTAGGCATAGTTTGAGCCGAGTTAACATCTTTAAAACCAGTTGCAATAACGGTCACGCGAACTTGGTCGCCCAAAGATTCGTCAACAACGGTACCAAAGATAATATTTGCTTCGGGATCAACCGCGTTAGCTACAAAATCGGCAGCATCGTTAATCTCTTGGATGCCTAAGTCTTTATTACCTGCAATAGAGAGCAAAACGCGTGTTGCGCCGTCAATAGAGCTTTCAAGCAAACGAGAAGAAATTGCCTCTTCCGCAGCGTCAACTGCACGATTATCGCCTGACGCTAAACCAACGCCCATAGTTGCCGTACCAGCACCGCGCATGGTGGTGCAAACGTCGGCAAAGTCGAGGTTAATAAGTCCAGGTACGGTAATAAGATCGGTGATACCTTGCGTACCTTGACATAAAACATCATCTGCCATACGGAAAGCGTCAATAAATGAGGTCTTTTTCTCGGAAACGTCTAGCAAACGATCGTTAGGAATTACGATAAGCGCATCAACATTATCAGAAAGTGCTTGAATACCATCGATAGCGCGATTTGCACGAGGACGACCCTCAAAGGTAAAGGGCTTGGTTACAACACCAACGGTTAGAGCACCAATATCATTTTTTGCGATATCAGCAACAACAGGGGCTGCGCCTGTACCAGTTCCGCCGCCTTCGCCTGCGGTAATAAATACCATATCGGCGCCTGCTAATGCCTGCTTAATTTCATCGTGAGAGTCCTCAGCAGCTTCGGCTCCTACCTCAGGGTTTGCACCTGCGCCAAGGCCACGCGTAATATCTTGGCCAATGTGAACTTTGATGTCGGCATCAGAAATTGCCAAAGCCTGTGCATCGGTATTAACGGCTACAAACTCTACTCCGCGAATACCTTCTTCGATCATGCGGTTAACTGCATTTGTACCGCCACCGCCAACGCCTACAACCTTAATAACAGCAAGGTAGTTACTTGAAATATCAGTGTCTTGCATGGTTCCTCCTTGTTATTGCCATGAGTTAAACATAGACAAGTTAGTGCGTGACATAACGTATGCTGCATACTAAAGTCTAAACCTCTTGTTAACATACAGTGTTTATATCAAGCGCGTTATAATTGCACACTTAAAATCGCTTTGTCAACATATATGTACGTTAGATGAAGCGTGCAGGTAAAACGATTAGAAAATAAAGACGCCGATACAGAAAGTTTACTTGAGAGTTGAGGGTTTATGCACATAGGCGCTACCTTAGATGCGTATTACGTGCACAATTATTATGCAACAAGAAACTTAAAACATAGGAACCAGCAATATAAATACATCCATGCGATACTGAAATATATAGTGTACGTATGCGATACGCTTAGGAGTTAACGCCTCGACCTTGTTTTACGCTGTCCGATTGTACCATGCGATATGACGGCTTGGATGGAACACGCACGTTAATATAGGTAAGTTTCCCCTCGTATTTACTTAAAATTTCGCGGATAATGCGCTCTTTGGTGGGTACTTGTGTTGCACTACCAACCGAGACTTCTACACCTGAAGTAAGGGTCAACGTTATGCTTTCAGGGGTTGGAGCGCTATAACTTGCTACCATTTGCGAAAATTCAGGTGAAAACTGATGACGATACGACTGAATCATAGCAATCGTTTCATCGGTTGCAGCAGCACCTGGCTGCGGATTTACGCTTGCTGGCAAGTCACAAAACGCAACGGTACCTGCTTCGTGAGCTTTAGTAAGCGTCTTCTCTTTAAGCGAAATATTATCATCTGATTTAGGAAGCGAGATAGGCTCAATCCATACATTATCATTGCCAAGGGTCCACACAACATTGCTTGAACCAATTAAAACGTAGGCATCGATCGCTTTTTCATCAACAGAAATGTCCAATGAAGCAGGAAACTTCCGCGTAAAATGAACCTGTGAAACCCAAGGATTTTTCTTGATTCTGTCTGCGATTTTCTTTTCGTCGAGATTAAAAAGCGTTGTCCCGTCCTCTATCTGTGCAAGCTGAGCTATATCTTGTGCAGAAACGTGCTCAGAATCATGAGCTACAACAGAAGTAATCGTACAAATTGGCACATGTAAAAGAACAAAATAGCCTATACCTATAACAACCAAGAGAGCAACAAGCGCACTGAAAAGATGAATTATATGGTGAATACTTAAGCTGCGCAGCCATGACAACAAGTTAAACGGCTTGCTTGCAGAAGCAACTGACGCGCGTGATCCCCGAGTGCGCGGTATTTGACCTGCCCTATTGGAAGCAGACGAAGTCAAAAAGGAAGGAACCGAAGAATCCGAACCTAAAGCGTCCGATGATGCAGTAGCACCTGTTGTGCGCTTAGAAGATGATATAAATCTAGAAGCAATACGAGTGAAAAAGGTTTTGTGAGAAACCAAACCAGATCCCTTTGAAAAACTGCGCCTACCCTCAGAAGTTGAAGTAGTTGACGTGCGAGAAGACGCAAGTGAACGCGGCTTTTTTGAACGCGGCGTTGGTTTTCTTTGAACCCTATCAGACACGTATCTCAACTACTTTCCGTTTGCGTCTTGCTCTTGCTTTGCTTTGATAAATGCCGGACCTATTACCGTTACGTCGCCAGCACCTTGTGTAATAATCAAATCGTGAGGACGCGCAATAGAAAGTAAATGCGCAACAACGTCTTTCTTTTGAGACACAAATGTTACATTGCAATGCTTTGTTGAAGCCTGAATTTTTTCGGCGAGCATCATGCCATTTACACCAGGAATAGGAGTTTCACCTGCAGAGAAAACCTCAGTTACTATCAAAACATCAGCGTTTTCAAACGCATGAGCAAATTCGTCTTGCAAATTTTGCGTACGGCTATACCGATGCGGCTGAAATACGCAAACAATGCGATTAAATTGGAGGTTTTTAGCAGCAGCGAGCGTTGCTTTTATTTCGGTTGGATGATGTCCATAATCATCAACCACACATATATCGTCGATATCACCTACATGCGTAAAACGACGATGCGCGCCCTTAAAATTGCTCAATGCTTGCGCCGCATGTTGTAAGTTAATGCCCAAAACATCTGCAACCGCCAGAGCTGCTGTAGCATTTAAAACGTTATGTTTTCCTGGATTAGCAGGTAAACTTATTGAAAACTGTGAGCCATCTGGCACGCTAATGTCAAAATTATTACGAATCTTGTGAGTTTGAACAGTTTGTTTGCAAACGTAATCACAAGACTCATCAAAACCATACGTAACAACACGTCGATGCGTTGAGCGCGCAAGCTCTACACAGTGGGGATTTTCGCCGCACACAATAATGGTACCAGCATCGCCCACCAAATCCATAAACTCACAAAACGTATGTTCGAGGTTGTTCATAGTTTTATAATGATCTAAATGGTCGGCTTCGATGTTGGTAATAACAACCACATTGGGGTGAAGATACAAAAAAGAACCGTCAGACTCATCAGCTTCGCACACAAAATAGCCACCGTTACCATTTTTACCATTGGTTTTGTATTCTTCAACGATTCCACCAATTAAAAATGAAGGGTCTTTACCTACATGATCAAGCATGGTTGCAACCATTGATGAGGTGGTTGTTTTGCCATGCGTACCTGCAATGGCAACCGTTGTTGCATGGTGAGATAAATACGACAGCATTTTTGCACGAGGCCACACAGGAATGTTGAGCTCACGAGCACGTACAACCTCGGAATTTGTAGCAGGAATAGCCGATGAAATAACTACAACCTCAGGCTCAACTTCATCAATTGTTTGAGCATGATGACCAATGTGCACATCAATGCCAGCGTTTTGCAAACCACGAACATACGACGACATTTTGAGATCTGAGCCACTTACAAAGCACCCCCGTTCGTGCAGTACAAGCGCTATTCCGCTCATACCAGCACCACCAATCCCGATAAAATGTGCGCGTTTGATTGATGAACTTGGTGTAATCATAGGTTTTCTTCCTTTGTTATTGCGTGCGTTCACGTAATTTTACCGTATTATAGGCATATTTTTTTCTAAGCATACACTTTTGTATATAGATGACATATCATCTAAAGCCAGTAAGCGTGATCCAACTTACATCCCTGCTGCGCGCTGCACCTGATCAGCAAGAGCACAGGCGGCTTTATCTTGCGCAAGTCCTCGTGCGGCAAGGGTTAAGGATTGGCGCAAACTTTCACTTTCAAGCAGCGAATTAAGCCGGTCGGTAAAGTATGTGCTGTCCAGATCGTTATCACAAACCATAAAAGCGGCGCCTGCATCTACCAAACCACGAGCATTGATTGTTTGATGATCGGCTGTTGCCAAAGGATACGGAACTAAAATAGAAGGCTTTGCAAGGGCGGCAAGCTCGGCAATAGAAGATGCGCCTGCACGAGAAACAACCACATCGCAAGCGGCAAGAACTTCGCCCATATCGTTAATATACTCAAGAACATGCCAGCGTTTTTGCTCTTCTTCAGTTAAATTAAGTGCAGCACATGTTTGCTCATAATCAGCTTTTCCAGTAGCGTGGATAATATAAAGATTATCATGAGCCAAAAGCTCGGCTTTTCGTGCGGCAATCTGTTCGTTAAGATGCTTAGCGCCCAAAGATCCACCAAAAATAACCAAAAGAAGCGCATCTTCTGGAATATGATAGGTGGCACGTGCGCGTGTACTATCAGCATGCAAAACGCTTGATCGTACAGGATTGCCCGTTACAACAATTTGTGTATCAGCGCCAACTTTACCCTTAAATGCATCAATAGCAGCAGGAAATGAAACGCAGACACTTTTTGCATAACGCGCAGAAAGCTTATTCGCAAGCCCAGCAATGCTGTTTTGCTCGTGAATAATCAAAGGAACTGTATGTTTTTTACACCACGAAACAAGCGCAAGCTCAACATATGCGCCAAAGCCTACGCAAACATCTGGCGTATCGTGCTTAAAATACGTAGCTAGCACATGCTCTGCTCGATAGATATGCCACAGCGCACTTGCAAGCGTCCAGGGATGACGTCGATTAAATCCGTTTACACGAATAGGGATAAAGTCAAAGCCAGCTGCTGGAACCAAGGTAGCTTCAAGTCGTGTAGGCTGTCCTACAAATACCACGCGGTGTCCACGCGCGCGTAATTCTTCTGCAAGAGCAAGAGCAGGATTAATATGTCCTGCAGTACCACCCGCGGCAAGAGCAACATATAATTTATCTGCCACGTCTATCACTCCTTCGTGATGAATCATTTCTTAAACGCTCACGTGCGCTTGGAGCAATGCTAATGCGCTGAAACCCACGTGCATTGGTAGTTATATGCATATGTTCGTCGTGCATATTCTTTTGACCAAATTTTTGTCGATAGGATAATTGTTGCACACGTCCTTGTTCTGATGAAGCAGTCTTTGGAGCATCCACCAAGAAATCGGGTGCAAGGCTGAGATCAGCGCGAGCACGATCGTAAGAAGTTGTTGGAAGATGCGAAGCTCTTGAAACAGAAAGTATAAGTCCTACCAGCATAAAGCTTGAAATAATGGATGAACCACCATAGGAAACAAACGGAATTGGTTTACCAGAAAGCGGAAATAGACCCAACACGCCTGTAATATTCAATAACGTTTGAACCACAAACAAAAACGTACAAGCAATAACTATGAGTTGGCCGTGTAAATCGGGAGCATGCTCGGCAATTCTAAGACCAGCATATAAGATAATCCCAAAGCAACATAGCACAACAAGTGCACCTACAAGGCCTAATTCTTCGCCAATAACAGAGAAAATGAAGTCGTTATATGCCATAGGTAAATAGCCGTATTTTTGTTTTCCCATTCCAACGCCTACGCCAAAAAGGCCACCATGTGCAAAGGCATAAAATCCCTGAATAAGCTGGTAACCAAATTTATCAGGGCTTTTCCACGGATCCAACATTCCTAAAAGGCGTAGCTTAGAATATTCGTCTTTAAGCGAAAGACCAATAAATCCCACTATACCTAAACCAATAAGCGCAAGACACGAATGACCAGAAATCCCTGCATATAACGCCGTAATAATAAACGTGCAACAAAGAACCAAGGTTGTTCCTTTATCGGGCTGAAAAAGGATAAAGATCATAGGAATACCTATAAACAAAACGAGCTGTTTAACATAGGCGTACATATCATATTTTTTGTAGGCATAATCTACGGTTAAACGCACAAAAATAAGGATGAGAACAAATTTTGCGAACTCTGACGGCTGAAGCGTAAAGCCGGCAAGAGAAATCCAACGCGACGCACCTCCCGAACCGTGGCCGATTGCAGGAACAAAAATCATCAAAAGCAAACCAAAGACAATACAAGCAATTGCTGGTAAAAGCTGAAAAATCAAAAGATGATAATCAACACGCGAAATCACAAAAGCAAGAATGAGCGCAATTACTAAAAATATCGACTGACGGAACAAATAGAATGCAGGATTATTGCCCTGCACGCTATTAGTAAGCGCCACAATAGACGATGCAGAAAACACCATAAGAATTCCTATGGCTGTTAAAATAGCAACCGCAGTTACAAATAAAATGCGTGGCTGCATAAAACGTGCAGGAACGCTTCTGAGCTTATCGGCAAAGCTCAGCTGTGGACTGCGTGTTTTACCTGCCTCAGCGCTAACGTGTGCTTGCGCGCGGCGGTCAAGGCGTACGCGTGAAGTTTGCACGTGATCTTGAGGATGAGATCGGTCTGCTGATGCGCCTCTTTTGGTATATGCACGTTTGCGACGCCGAGCGGATTCGTTTGTTCTTTGCACCTTAACTCAATTTCTCGTTATCAGATGTCGCACGCAATTCGTGGACAAGTTTTTTGAAATATGTGCCACGCTCTTCCATATTATGAAATTCATCAAACGAAGAGCACGCAGGAGAAAGTAAAACGGTTGTATGTGGCTTTGCATGTGCAACAGCGCAATCGAATGCATCGCGCAGATGTGGAACGCACGTCACAAATGGCAACGCAGTTGTAGTTGTAACGTTGCACGTGTCAGATACATCATGTGTATCAGGCGCTCCTTGTGCATGCTGTACCGATACAAGCTCATGATAGATCCGCTGCCCTGCTTCTCCAAAACATATGGCACCTTTACATTTTCGCACAACTTGATGAACAAGCGAACTTAAATCGGTTTGTTTATCATGACCACCCAATAAAACAATTGTTGATCCATTTGGAAATGCAGTAAGTGCTTTTTCAACCGAGTCGGTATTGGTGGCCTTGGAATCGTTGACAAATGAAACGCCATGTACCGTTGCAACATATTCAAGACGATGTTCAAGCGTGGTAAACGTTTGTAAAACCTGACGAATGGCGTCAACTGATACCCCAATAAATAAGGCAAGCGCGGCGGCGGCAAGCATATTTTGTATATTATGGATGCCTTTAAGTGCGGCTTCTGATGTTTTGATAAGAGGCGTAGTAGTACCATTTAAGCGAACGTAAAGCATGGAATTACTACAATATGCTGCCTGCAAAGTTTTGGGATCCTGCGAGGTATCTATGCAGACAGGGTTTAATCCTCGCTCAACAAGACGACTATAAATAGCCTTACAATACAGGTCATCACGAGAAATTATAGCCAAATCATCTGTGGTAAGATTTGCAAAAATACGTTCTTTAGCTGCAGCATATGCCTGCATCGATCCATGCCATTCAATATGATCAGGTGTAATGTTAAGTAAAATTGCGGCGTGCGGATGAAGCAGATTTGTTTCGGCAAGCTGAAAGCTTGATAATTCTGCCACAAACCATGTATCAGCTAGATGATGATCCACTTCGCCTAAACAAGCACGACCAATATTACCAACCGCACAGGCTTGCTTATGATCGGCGCGAATCATGTGATCAATAAGGGTTGTTGTGGTAGTTTTACCATTTGTTCCGGTAATTGCTACCCACCTTTGTGGACGACAACGCCACGCAAATTCGGGCTCGCCAATTACTTCGCGACAATGCGCACATGCTGAGGTATACAAAAGAGCATGTGGAGGAATTCCAGGTGATGCAATGCATAGATCAAAATCTTCTGTTACCTGCTCAGAAGCAACAATGCTAAGCCCTTGTTGAGCGAGATGATCCAACTGAGGCGATGAAGGCATATGAGTGCTTCCGGTATACAACACGAGCTTTGAAGCATATCCAGGGTGTGCGCATAAGTAAGCCGCAACCACCAAACCAGTTTTTCCAGCACCAAGAATACAAACAGAACCCAACGACTTGGGCTGCACGACATCCAACATAGTTTTTTATCCCCCTATGAGCACTTAACGAAGCTGAAAATACAGTGCAAATCCAAGTGCAGCAAACGCAGACGAAACAATCCAAAAACGTATAACTACCTTGGTTTCTCCCCACCCAAGCTTTTCAAAATGATGATGAATGGGAGCCATGAGAAATACACGTTTTTTGAAAAAATGAAAACTAACTACTTGAATAATGACCGAAATAGCTTCGATAACAAACAAACCACCCATTATGAGAGATATAACTTCGGTTTTGGTAAGAACCGCTAACGCTGCAAGCGCACCGCCAAGTGCAAGCGATCCTGTATCGCCCATAAAAATGGACGCTGGATAACAGTTATGCCACAAAAATCCAATGCAAGCGCCCGCAATTGACGCAGCAAAAATAGCTAAATCAACCTCATTGCATAAAAATGCAACCATAGACATACAAAGCATAACCACAAGAGAGCATCCACCAGCCAAGCCGTCAAGACCATCGGTTAAATTGGTGGCGTTTGACATACCAGCCATAAGTAAAAAGACAAATACCAAATAAAGCCATGGGACACTTATGAGCGTGCCTTGAATAGTAAACGTAGTAGAAAGCACACCCAAATCGAGTGAAAAGTGACCCGGAAATGAAATAACAGGCGAAACATCACAGAAATTAACTGCTGCAAGACAAAAAACAATGCAAATAATAACCAAGCCAAGCATTTTCTGCGATGCAGTAAGTCCAAGTGAGCGTTGATGAGAAACCGACTCCATATCGTCTAAAAATCCCAACAAACCCGTTGCAAACAGAGCAAACATAGCCAAAGAAGCTCGCATCGACCAACCTGATAACAAAACAGACGTAATGAGAATGGAACATAAAATAACGACGCCACCCATAGTAGGAGTTCCCTGCTTAACTAAGTGACCCTTGGGACCATAGGCTCTAATTTGTTGTCCAAAACCTTCTATCTTCATAAGACGAATGAACAGTGGCATTAAACATGCTGCCATACAAGCAGCTATCCCCACAGCTAAGAAGACCTGATATGTGGGGTACATAGGATTTCCTAGCATGAAGCGCTCACTCCTTTCACAAATTTATCTAACTGAGCACTTCTAGATGCTTTTACCAAAATAACATCATCTTCGGTCAACAAAGGTTTCACTTCTTTAAGAGCTTCGTCAACATCTTTTACATATATCATATGCAGCGCAGGATAGCCCATAGTAGAAGCAGCTTCTCTCATCTCGCGTGCATTTTCGCCACCAACAAAGATAATCAAATCCACCTTACATGCAGCAACATATGCGCCAATATAGCCATGTAAACGACGAGCATGAATACCCAGCTCGCCAACTTCGCCAAGCATTGCAATGCGTCTACCAGCGCACTCACAATGTTCAAGCGTCTTTAAGGCCTGTGCAATACTTGCAGGAGCAGCATTATAGCTATCGTCAATAATAAGCGGCGTATGAGGTTTTTTTATTTCTTCCATACGCATATGTACCTGCTGCATATTCTCAAGCGCTGCAATTGCTTTATCGTATGAGACGCCAAGTATTTCACAGACACGCAAGGTAAAAGCTGCATCCATAACGGATGCACGACCAGCCTCAGGAAGGGTCAAATCGCGTACACATCCATCTGAACAGATTAAGCTTGTCGAAGCTTTGCCCACTTCGTCTAAATCGACATACATAATGTTAATAGCCGAATCTGAGGTTTCTCCCACCAAAGAAACTGCAACATCTGCTGGTTGAGCATAAGCTTCGGAGATAAATTGCGTAAAATCATCCGTGTCATGCAAAATAAGTTCTGGACGCAAACGACGCGATCTCTGCGGACACATCGGCCCTATAATTTCTGCTTTGGCCTCAGCAATTGCTTTGCGCGAACCCAAAAGGCCTAAATGACTGGTACCAATATTGGTAATGATAGAAATCGTAGGCTTTGCAACAAAAGACATGCGTGCAATCTCGCCTTGATGATTCATGCCCATCTCGGCTACAATAACTTCGGCGTCTGAGGGAACATTAAGAATGGTAAGCGGAAGCCCAATAAGATTATTGAGATTTCCTTTTGTTCCATACGTGCGAAATGTGGTTGAAAGTGCTGTTATAAGCATATCTTTTGTGGTAGTTTTTCCACACGATCCGGTAACTCCTACAACTACCCACGAAGTGTTTTGATCTCTCCAAAACGTAGCAAGGTCGAGCAAAAATTCTTGTGCGTCGTCATAAGCAGCGCGCAAGAGCAAGCACGAATGTTCGGACGCAAGATCTACAAGCTCTTCAGGAGCCTCAGAGGTTAGAACAACGCATGCAGCACCTGCTCGTATAGCAGATGCGGCATATAAATTACCATCCGTTTTTTCACCGCGAAACGCCACAAACATACCTTGTGGCGCAACAGTTCTAGAATCGATCGTGACGCTGCTTATACTCGTGACTTCTGCATGACTACATACATACGCACGCGTGACTTCCACGATTTCATCTGTCGTACACGTTATCATAGTACCTTCTTTTGTTGAGCCGCAAAAGGATGGATTGCACAGTCTTCCTGCAATTTTTATCCTATCCATTTACGTTGAGCATAAAATAGTACGGTAAATTTTTTACTTATACCTTATCTATAGTAATTGACTATGGTTATTTTTGCTCGGAAATATTTAAATCGGTTAGCGCTTCCCTCATAATTTCAGAAAACAGATATGCCGAAGATGTTGCGCCCAAATGCGGCGTTCCATCAAGGCCTACATACAATAAAATTTTGGGGGATTTCGCCGGTGCATAACCAATAAGAGAACTCATAAAACTGTCATGAATATATCCACCGTTAGGTGATGCCTGCTCACCCGTACCTGTTTTACCAGCAATATCATAACCAGGTACCTGCGCTTTTCTTGCGGTACCTTCCTTGACAACGGTTTGTAGATAATCAGTCATGATATCTGCAGTTCCCTTGGAAATAGACGTGCCCTTTGCTGGCCAATTTGCCTCTTCACCTGCCGTGCTCAATAAAAAGTGCGGTGTATACAAAGTTCCCCCATTTGCAACAGAACCTACTGCTTGTACCATCTGTATCTGAGGAATTGCAAGCGACTGTCCAAAAGCCATTGTTCCAAGTGAGGCGCCGTCGTATTCTGTTCGACGCTTTACCAGACCCTTTATTTCACCAGGATAATCAATGCCAGTTGGCTGACCTATTAAAAAGTTATCCAAACCAGCGGCAAAGGTGTCAGAGCCAATATAGTTTTGTGCAACATAGGACGAACCAACATTAGAAGATCGACGTAAAATTTCGCGAATGTCCATATATGCAGCTACGCGGCGGTGATCGTCATCCGTAACGGTATCAGAACCCGATTTTATGGATGCAGGTATATCAAAAATTTGAGTAGGCGAAATCTTTTTACTATCCAAACCAATAGACATAGTGAGAATCTTAAAAATTGAACCCGGCTCGTATAACGATGAAACAGATTTTAGATTAAGCGAACCCTCAGCAATATCATTGGCATCAGTAGGATTAAACAAAGGTGTTGAACACATAGCCAATATTTCACCATTTTGCGGATCGGTTGCAACAACAGAACCCGATTTTGCGTGATAATCTTTAATTCCTTGTGCTATAACATCTTCTGCTTTTTTCTGGATATTAATGTCTAGAGAAATAACAATATCGTTTCCATGTTGAGCAGGAACAACGTGAGGGTGATCCCCCGCAATAGGCGTTCCTTGTGCGCCTGCTTCAAAAATCATCTCACCGTCTGTACCTTTAAGTGTATCGTTATAGTAAAGCTCAAGACCCGATAAACCATCACCATCGGCGCCAACCATACCTAAAACCTGTCCAGCAACACTACCATAAGGATATTCACGTTTAATATCGGGAAGGAGAAAAACGCCTTCGATCTTTGCATCTGCAAGACGCTTTTTGATTGTTTTTGCATCTTCGTTACTAATTTTTTTAGCAACATAAGAAAACGTTGTGTTGCCATTAAGCGAATCTACATAATCATCAGCAGAACCGCCAAGCACATCGGCAATAATGTGTGCCGCGCCACTTGGATCTTTAACCTGTTGAGGATTACAATAAAGCGTTTTACATTCACGACTAATGGCAAGCACATTACCATTTCGATCGTAAATCGTGCCGCGTCGAGCAAAAAGCTTTACCACATTAGTGCGCTGCGTTTGCGCCATATGAGTAAGCCGTTGAGCATCAACTACTTGCAGCCATACAAGACGCGCTACTACACAACAGGTAAAAAAGACAAAAATTGCAACAAGTTTAAAGGTAGTTCTCGAAAAATAGGCATCATTATAAGTATGAGCAGACGCTTGAGCTGATGAGCGTCTTTCGTCATACGATGCACCTCGTACAAAATCACGTCCGGATCTCATAACATACCTTACATACTAGAAATTAGCCGTACTAAATTTATCTATGTATTCCAACAAAGAAATAAACATAAGAGTACATTCTATGATACAAGATTGTCTGCAAGCACACATAATTTTTGGTGAATATTTCCACTATTGTTGAGAATTCTCGCTTACATCTGAAGAAGGCTCGGCGATGTTTATGGTGTCCACTTTCTCGGGCAACACCATACCGTAGCTTTGCGTTGCAATTCTTCCGATACGATTAGAATTAGCCAGAATAGAACGCTCAACCTTTAGTTCACTGTTCTGCATTTGCGCTTGCTCAATTGTTGAGGTAAGCACTTTATTGTGTTGAAGTGCAGAAACAGAGGCACTCAAAAGGGCAACGCGCACAAAACCGATTGCCACAAAAAGCATCACAATGCTTATTACAACTTTTACGTTAAAGAGGAATTGCAGGCTTACGCCACGACGAACGGAAGCGTCAAGACCTCCACCTTCTACAACTCCAAATGACGGACGGAGCCTAGGCGCCACACGAGCTTGTCGCTCGGGGCTTAAAGCCTCATAATCAACTGCGACATTGTCTCGGTACCCCATGAAAACCCCTTCTAAATTGTGCTGCACGTAGTGCGTGAGTAGTTCGTTTTTTGTTTGTAGTTCGTTTACTGCTTCGTTTTAAGTTCCTGCAGCACATACCATAAAGGTCATCTGCATATGCGTATACGCTTGCGCGCACACGCGGGCAATCACCTACTTACAGATATGTTGTGCGCTGTGCCGCGCGCAGAAGCGCACTGCGAGCACGAGGATTGCGCTCAACCTCGTAAGGTGTTGCAACAAGCGGTTTTTTCGTAAGAATATCCAATACCGGCTTACGTCCACATACACACACGGGAAAATCGGCAGGACACACACAACCTTGTGCGTATTCACTCAAAATGTGTTTTACTAGCTTATCTTCAAGCGAATGATAGGCAATGATGCAAATTCTTCCGCCTGGATTAAGCCAGCGAATTGCCTGCTTAAGTCCTGTTTCTAGCACGTCAAGCTCATGGTTTACTTCAATACGAAGCGCCTGAAACGTTTTACGTGCCGGATGCTTTCCATGACGTCGTGCCGCGGCAGGAATTGCGCGCTTGATAACTTCAACTAATTCTAAGGTCGTTCGAATGGGCGAAAGTTTGCGCTGCTCTACAATGACGCGAGCAATACGCGCGGCAAACTTTTCATCACCATAGCTTCGTAAAATCCGAGTGAGGTCGGCTTCGTTATAGGTTTGTATGACCTCTGCTGCAGTTAAAGTGTTATTCCTCGGATCCATACGCATATCAAGCGGAGCATCTTCGTGATACGAAAAGCCCCTTTCGGCCACGTCGAGCTGCGGTGACGAAACACCAAGATCGAACAAAAAAGCATCAACGCCTATTACCTGCGCTTGCACTAATAAGTTGTCGAGCTGAGAAAAATTGCCCTTTAAAAACTTATACGTTACGCAAGGCGCAAGACGATCCATGCGCGCAGATGCAGCTTTAAGAGCCGCGTCGTCTTGGTCTATACCAAGTGATAAACCATCAGGCGCAACGTGTTGTGCCAAAGCTACCGTGTGACCAGCACCGCCAAGGGTGCAATCACAGATAACATCACCAGGTTTAAGCGATAGCGCCTGTTCTACCTCGGTGAGCATCACGGGAACATGCCGATATTCAGATGTCAAACTGCTCATATCCTTACGACCTAGTCTTCAAACATCAAGCTCTCAAGATTGTCATCAAATGCTTTTGTCTGATCTTCAAATTTGGAAGCATTCCAAATTTCAAAATGATCATCAACGCCTACGATGGCAACCTCGCGCTCGATATTGCATGCACTAAGACGGCTTGCATCAAGCTTGCCCAATGCAAGACGACCTGCACCGTCTAATTCGAGCGTGAGTGTACGCGATAAAAGACCTGCACGTAGAGCGACGTCTTTTCTGTTACGAGGGTTGATTCCTCCGGGGAAAAAACTCTCTATCCACGCGCGATGGCTTTCAGGAGTAAAACCGTAAATGCAATCGTTGAGAGGAACAAGACAAACAGTCTCGCCTAGTTGTTTTCTAAAAGCAGAAGGAAGCATAATGCGTGACTTGGCATCAAGCGTATGTTTGTAGGTACCAGTCAAATACATGTGATCCTCCTTTCAACCTTTAGAGATAACTCTCCCGCGGATTACGCTTTCAACTATACGCACTTCCTTAACACTTCGCAACACTTTGTTACATTTTTTGACACACAATTTGATTTTTATGACAAAAACCGATTAAACCCATCTAAAAGGTGAGGCATTTTTGGATATATAGGGGGTACACATGTTTGTGCACACAATCATTTGCAGATTATGAGAAATCTTGTACTATTTACTATGAATTTTATATGTGTTTTTTATGGACCTACAGCTCAGAGGTGTAAATGCTGAGGCATGAGAGTTTTTTGACTATTTTATCCGCGCGCGTGGATGAGCCGCCATATATTCACTACGAATATGCGTTAAATCAATATGTGTATAGAGCTGCGTTGTAGAAATAGATGCATGTCCCAAGAGCTCTTGAACAATACGCAAATTCATGCCACCTTCGAGCATATGCGTGGCATAACTGTGGCGCAAGGTATGAGGATGTAAACCCTTAATGCCAACGTACCTACCATAGCGCTCTACCAGTGCAAACACCGCCTGACGAGAAATACGGGTACCGCGTACGCTTAAAAAAACTGCGTCTGTTGTTTTAGTGCCGCATGCTAAAAGAGCACGCCACTTGGCGCAATAATTTTTATAGCTTTCAAGCGCCGTTCCCAAGCATGGAACCAGGCGCTCTTTAGAGCCCTTTCCAAACACGCGCACCAGCTCATCTGAAACCAAAACATCGCCTTGATTAAGACCGCACAGTTCCGAAACGCGAAGACCACAGCCATAAAGCATTTCTAATATTGCTTTATCGCGATAAAAACATGCTTGTGGTTTCAGCGAAAGTGCTTTTCGAGCTGTAAGTTTTGGGGCTGGCAAAAGAGTCGGCTTAAACGGATCGTCTAACAGATGGATAATTTGATCTTGAGTGAGCACATCGGGCAAATGAAACGATTTTTTGGGAAGTTTTAAATTGGTGGTTGGATGATTTTCACAAATTTGCTCAACAACCATAAATTTATGAAAACCTTTAATTGATGAAACAGCACGTTGAACCGTAGAAGAAGACATGTCCTCATGGAAAAGATGTGCAATATACGCTTCAATGATCTCGCGCGTAACAGCTGCTGGCTCCTTAATACCATGAGATCGAAGAAAAGCAAGATACAATGTTAAATCGTGATTATACGAATGTAGTGTATGCACCGAATAGCCGCGCTCGATAAGCACGTAGTTAAGATATTCTTCTTTAATGGTGTCAAAAGTATCCATAGGTATCAGCTCACACACAAAAGCACGGCAATAAAAAGGTATGGTACAAAGCACAAGTACAAAGCACAAGTACAAAGCACAAGGCACAAGACACAAAGCATAAAACACAAAACATAAAAACGAAAACATGTGCACGGTGCAAAAAAACTCAAGTGCAGATGCACTTGAGCTTTTTGTTTAATTCATGTCGCGAGGAGCTACCACACTTGTGCGCTCAACACCTTCGTGACGAGCAATAGAGGCACGAACAAACTCTCTAAACAACGGTGCAGGATTAGTTGGACGGCTCTTAAACTCTGGATGTGCCTGACTTGCAACAAACCATGGGTGAACGTTTTCGGGCAATTCAACCATTTCTACCAAACGATCATCAGGCGAAAGACCAGCAATAATAAGGCCAGCATCTACCAGTTGTTTACGATATGCATTATTGACTTCATAACGATGACGGTGACGCTCGTATACCAACTCTTGACCGTAAGCCTCACGTGCCAAAGGACCTAATACCTTGCAAGGATAGGTGCCTAAACGCATGGTACCACCTTTATCGGTGACCTCTTCTTGCGATGCCATAAGGTCGATAACAGGATGAGACGTTTGAGGATTAAATTCAGACGAATTTGCATCTTCAAGATGGCAAACGTGGCGAGCAAACTCAGAAACAGCAACTTGCAATCCAAGACAAACTCCCAAGTACGGAATCTTACGTTCACGCGCAAGTTGAGCAGAAAGAATCTTTCCTTCTACACCACGGCGTCCAAAACCACCAGGAACCAAAATACCATCTGCATCTTCAAAAACTTCGTCGAGGTTAGAAGCATCAAGCTCTTCTCCGTCGATAAGCGTAATATTAACATGGCGACCAAAATACACGCCCGAATGGTGCAATGCCTCGATAACCGAAAGATATGCATCGGGTAGTTGCGTATATTTTCCAACTACTTTAATCTCGGTTGTATCTTTATGGGCATTTGCCTTTTCCATGGCGCGGGTAAAGTCGTTCCACGCTTCCATATGGCTTTCGCGAACTTCAAGACCTAATTTTTCGCATACTTTTTCGTCAAAGTGTTGTTTTGCTAAATGCATAGGAACTTGATAAATAGACGGACAATCGGAATTTTCAAAAACGCAATCCTCATCAACGTCACAAAAATGCGCAATCTTAGCACGAATAGCAGCGTTTATCTCGTGATCTCCACGACATACAATTAAATCGGGTTGTACACCCATGGAGCGAAGCTCTTTAACCGAGTGTTGAGTAGGCTTAGTTTTAACTTCGTGAGCAGCAGAAATATAAGGAACCAAACTTACATGAATAACAAGTGTTTGACCTGGTCCTTTTTCTTTTCTAAATTGACGAATAGCTTCAACAAAAGACTGTCCTTCTATATCACCTATAGTTCCTCCGAGCTCGGTGATAACAACATCAGCTTGAGTTTGCTCTTCGATGCGCTTAAAACGTTCTTTAATCTCATTAGTAACATGAGGAATAACCTGAACCGTTCCCCCCAAAAAGTCACCAGCGCGTTCGCGTGATATAAGTGACTGATAAATGACGCCAGTTGTAAAATTGGAATTAGCGGTAAGGTTTTCATCAATGAAACGCTCGTAATGACCAAGGTCAAGGTCGGTTTCTTTGCCGTCTTCGGTAACAAAAACTTCACCGTGCTGAAATGGGCTCATAGTACCAGGGTCTACATTTAAATACGGATCTGCTTTTTGCATCATCACTTTATAACCGCGAGACTTCAAAAGTCTTCCTAAGGAAGCAGCAGTAATGCCCTTTCCTAATGATGAAACCACACCACCGGTTACAAATATATGCTTTGTCATAATGATTTTTGCCTTCCCGTATACCTGAAATTTACGAATAATAATTCCTACGGGACTCCATATTACAACACAAGTAGCATGTAATACACGACATATTTCGTTATACACCGAAGGACTACATTTACTAAGCTATATCTATAGATAGTTTACACCTTTTAACTATGTATGATTTAAAAAGTATAATCGTTCATAATACGTACATATGTTCTAGTTTATACAACGCTGATACGCCAGACGAGCAGAGCCATCGGCCACATACACAGTTCCACAATGTACAAAGCCATGTTTGGCAATTAAATGCTGCATAACAAGATTTTGGGCATGCGTATCAATGCGCAAGTTGTGATAACGCTGTTCACAATACGCAACAATTGCATCAAAAACACCATGCACGCGTCCATCACTTGCCACGCGATGAATGGTAAGATATGGATCACTGTTAAGCCATTGCCCGTCGATATGCGCATATACAGACTCGGGCTCCTTTTGAATAGAAAATGCGCCACAAATCATTCCGCCTTCTTTCACCACGTGAGCATGATCAAGCGCCATGTCAGATAAAATGAGATCACGTGTTGGATACCTATGCGCCCATTGCGAAGGGTTGCCGTGAGCAATCATAAAATCTTGAGCAGCAGCATACACGCGCATAATTTCATCGAGCATCATAGGAGTGGATTTTATAATTTCCATATCTTCACCTCTTATTCAAGTCATACGATGCATGGAAGAGTGCTCCATACAAAAAACAATACGGTGGGTTTACACACACCAAACACTTTAAAGCTTTAATCTTTGCCAGCCAGAACGGTTTAATCTTTGTCGCCAGAAGCGTCTTTAATCATTTGACGTGCGTGTTCACACGAAATATCAGACACATCACCAGAAAGCATGCGTGCAATTTCCAGGACACGTGCCTCGTCTTTTACCTCAGTTATGAGCGTTTGTGGGCAATCTGTTCCTTCTTTTGATACCACATAATGCTTATCGGCATACACCGCGAGCTGAGCTAAGTGAGTAACCACAATAATTTGATGAACACGCGAAAGCTTTTTAATAAGTCGCGCTAAAGATTGCGCGGTACTTCCTCCAACACCTGCGTCAACCTCGTCAAATACTAAGGTTGATGTATGTTCGCTCTCTTGCAAAACAACTTTACAAGCAAGCATAACACGAGAAATCTCTCCGCCCGAAGCAATTTTTTTAAGGGGGTGCGGCGTGAGGGATTTTCCGCTTTGATACAAAAATTCAACAGAAGTAGCACTTGTATCATTCCAGAATTTTTCGTCGAGCAATGCAACGCGTACCGTAATTTTTGATGAAGCCATAGCAAGTGTAGCAAGTATATCATTCATGCGTTGCGCAAGCTGAGGTGCACTTTTCTTTTGTGCGTTAAAAAGCTCTTGAGCTGCCAGGACAAGACGCTCATGAGCAGATTGCACCTCACGTTTAAGTTCGCGAATGTGCTCATCTCCCCTATCGTGGGCAGCAAGGAAGGCGCGTGCATCGTCAACTTTTTGAAAAACATCTTCCATACGCGGGCCATACGAGCGCATAATCTGCTGAAAATTGCGCAAACGCTGTTGCATATCATCAAGGACTTCGGGATTACACTCAACACCATCAAGATGATGACGAATTTCGCCTGCAATATCTTCCATCTCTGCCACGCAGGCAGCAAGCCTATCTGCAAGTGGCGCAAGCGTTTCGTCGTACGCACATGCGCTCGCAAGAGCGTCTTGAGCCGTTGAGGCACTGTCGCGCGCTTTGTCTTCATCGATAAGCTCGCTTCGAGCCGTGTAGAGTGCTTCCATAAGATCTTGAGCATGTTCTGCGCGTGCACAATCTTGTTGGAGCTGCTCATATTCACCATGCTGCGGATTAAGCTCGGCTACGCGCGCAAGCATAAATTGCAGCGCATCAAGTTTTTCTTGTATCTCGCTGGTTTGATTGGTGAGCTCGGCTAATTGGTTTGCAAGCATACTATATTGAGCATACGCCTCTTGATAGTGCTGTTGCGCAGGCAAAATGTTAGAACTTGCCCATTCGTTGAGGATTTGGGCTTGATAGCGAGGTTGTAAGAGCTTTTGATGCTCGTGTTGATTGCATATATCAATTGATGGCGCAACGCTCTTGGCTAATCCTGCAAGAGAAACCATATGGTCATTCAGGGTAATTCGACTTCTGCCCGATGTATCAAGCGTACGAACAATAACAATGTCATTATCGGTATTGTCGTCAAAAATCAAACGCGCTTCCACACGTAAATCGGTGCTTCCTTCGCGAATAGAAGCAAAATTTGCACGCTCTCCTGTTATAAGCTTAACTGCGGACAAAAGTGCCGTTTTACCTGCTCCTGTTTCTCCGGTAAGGACGGTAAGGCCACAAGCTGGGCGAAGACGTACATCTTTAATTAATGCAAGATTTTGAATATGGAGTTCGTCAATCATGGGATGCCTGTCCGTAAAAAACACGAGAAACTGATTGATAAAAGCTTGAAGGAGATGCTTCGAGCAATAAAATATCGCCTTGACCACGTGTTATTTTTGCAGAAAGTGGAGTCATCTGCGCCCCTAAGGGCTGGCCGTCTGCAAAAAAGAGACGCTCCACGTTGCGCTCGGTTGAAATGGAAATTTCTACAACATCAGAAGACGCGGTAAGAAATGCACGAGCTAGAATAGTATGGGGCGCAACGGGGACACACAGCATGCCTGTAAAGGTAGGCGTAACAATAGGACCTCCAGCGGCGAGTGCATAGCCAGTAGATCCAGTTGCAGTTGCCACCACAAAGCCATCTCCACGAAGCGTGTCAATATGATGACCTGATACGTCAACATTAAAAACAATCATGTCACCTTTACTACCATGACTCAGCGAAAAATCGTTAAGCGCAAAATTATGCAGCTCAATTTCTTGTCCACGCTCATCCAAAAATAGCGAGGTAATTTGCAGCGTTGCACGTCTCGAAACATGAAGCTCGCCTGCAAGCGCGCGCTGAACCATGGTTTGCAGCTTATCTGGACCTGCACTGGTTAAAAATCCTAAATGTCCATATGAAAGACCCAAAATAGGAATCTCACGATAACCTGTAATTTGTGCCGCGCGCAAAAGCGTGCCATCGCCGCCTAACGATATAACTAAATCGGTATCATCAACATTAAGAGGAATAACATTGGTTTTCTTCTTATCGGGCGCCCACACAACTTCAATTGATTGTTTTTCAAGAAATTCTGTAAGACGAGAAGCATCTAAAACGGCTTCTTGACGTGAATAATTAGGGACAATTGCCACCTTAACCATCGCGCGCCCTCCTCCCTGATAACGTTGGATTATACCGTATAGCCTGTTGTTATTTTACTCTAACCAAGCCGATAATGGATATAGCCGCGCAGAAACTTCTGCAGAATCAACAACAGATGAAATGTCTAAAGAAGAAGATGCGTCAAGTACTGATACATCAGAAGAAGGCGAAGGTTGACGCGCATCTTTACCAGCGGCAAGTAAAAATTCGCGATTACCTTTATGGCCATAAATAGGACTTGGACATAAAGCTAAAGGAATAAGACCCACCGATGTGCATGCATGTAAAGCACGCTCAATGGCTTTTATATGCAGGCGCTTAGAGCGAACAATACCACCTGATCCAACTTCTGCTTTATCAACCTCAAATTGTGGCTTAACAAGCGTAACAAAGAGCGAACGCGGCTTCATAAGCGCATTCACAGCAGCAATAATAGTCTGAATGGAAGTAAACGAAACATCACTTACTACCACATCAAAAAGATGATCAGGTGTTTGAAGCGAAGGAGCACATATATTGGTTTTTTCGATGAGTTCAACCTTGGGGTTATTGCGCAATTCCCAGCTAAATTGAGCATAGCCTACATCAACCGCAGTAACGCGAGCAGCGCCATTTTGTAACAGGCAGTCGGTAAATCCCCCCGTTGAAGCGCCTACATCCAAACATTTTTTGCCTCGAACATCTATGCCAAACGCTTCCAAAGCACGAACGAGCTTAAAACCACCTCGACTTACGAATGGAATATGACTTTTAACGTGGAGATATATGCCAGCTGGCACTTGTTTTCCTGGATGAGTAAGGCGTTCGTGTTCTGATGAAACTTCCCCTGCTAAAACAGCAGCATATGCTTCCTTTTGCGTTGCAAAAAAACCCTGCTGAACAAGCTCTGTGTCAAGACGTTGCTTCATACACTGCTCTTTTTGAAACTAGTGCTCAGACGTAGCAGCCGCTTGGTTGCCATCATGTTGAGAAGATTCATCCTCAGATGAGTGGGGCTGCGCCTTTGAAGACGTATCGGTTTCAGAAGCACTGTTTTCAGTATCGTTTTCAGCACTGTTTTCAGCACAATTTTCAGCATCGGTTGTAGAGGTATTTTTATGAGACAAAGCATCGGCATCCGTAGCTAAAAGCTCACTATCATCCAAATCCACCGCGTCAACCATATCTACCGCGCGCGAACCAAGCTTAATTGCCTCATCAAACAAATCAAGCGAGTTTTCCAAAGAAACTTCCTTGTCTTTAACCGATGTAATAATCTGTTCAAGACGTGCTTTTATATCGGTAAAGCTTGTGTAATCTTGTGATGAAAGCTGTGCCATATACATACCTTAGAGTTTTAAGACGTTATCTTTGTGCGATAAGAACTCATCAACAGCGCTGCGTACACATGCGCGAACATCAGAATCACTTGTTATATCATCGTCAGTAAGCTGTGTTTTATGAGATGCGCTTGTATCGTGCGCGCAAGCCACACCACTATCAGCATCTTCTGCTAAAGCATTTTCTGTGGTTGGCGTGGATACATGATTATCAGCAGTGTTCTGAGCAGCGCTTGAATCCCTATCAGAGGACATGGACACAGACTCATCAGATGTAGAAACATCTTCTAATACATCGCGCCCGTTTTCCATCATGCGTGCAACCTGTCCTAAAACACCATTGACAAAATGTGAGGATTCATCGGTACCATAAGCCTTTGCTAAATTAACCGACTCGTTAATAGTTACCGCAATATCCACGTCGTCTACTTTTATCATTTCATAGAGTGCAAGACGCAAAATGTTGCGATCAACACTAAGTAAACGATTAAGATTCCAGTTGGTAATTACACGAGAAATAAGCGCATCGAGCTTGTCACGCAACTCATCAGTGCCAAGAGCTAAGCGTTTCCCAAAGTCATCAAGGGGACCTTCGGACAATAAATAGCTTGTAGCAAGAACATCACAAACTTGCATGTTCCTTGATTCAGCCTGAAACATCAATTGAAGCGCTTGGCTGCGCGCAAGAGTTCTTCCTGCAAATTGTACCTTTTTTGGCACGTTATTCACTACTCCTTGGGAAATACTAAACTGTCAATATATACGTCGATAGCACCAATTTCGCAAGAAAGCTGTTCTTGCAAAGCTGTTGCAACAGATGAACGAATTTCTTGTGCAAGACCCACAAAAGGATATCCATAAAAAACGGCAACATGGACATCCACAAAAAGTTTATCGTCTTCGACACGAGCCTCAACAGCTTTATCCTCTGGCAAAGACTTGGTCGTAAACACCGAAATAAGGTTAGACGTAATATCGTTGCCGCCTACCTGCGCAACGCCTTCGATATGGCTTACTGCTTTTACCACTATTGCACGGAGAACATTTTGTGAAATACCCAAGCCAGATATAAAAAGCTCATGTGTACTCATAGGATATCCCTTCAATACGTTTTGATTGATATTTCTGATAGGTGCGCCAACGGATCTTTGTGCAATATCTGTTACACGCAATGATAGGTACTACCAACATAGCATGTACCAAGCACAAGCGCGGCTGCCTCTACAGAAATCAAACCACTACTATCAAGTATAGTAGAGAATAGCTCTAAACAAAAGCGCGACAAAAAATTCCGTGAAATGATACAACATTCCACGGAATTAAAAGTTTTAAACGTAAACAACCTATACGCGAGCTACAAATTTACCAACACGTGTGTCAACGCGAACTTTTTCGCCCTGATTAAGGTACATAGGAACAGCAATAACCGCGCCAGTTTCGATAGTTGCAGGCTTGGTTCCTCCTTGTACGGTATCACCTTTGAAGCCAGGGTCAGTTTCGGTAATTTCTACCTCAATGAACATAGGAGGATTAACACCTAAAAGCTCGGTATCAGCATACAAAAGCTGGCAGTTATCGTTTTCTTTTAACCATTTTTTATTTTCGCCAATGAAAGCAGCAGCAACAGGAATTTGTTCGTACGTTTCATTGTCCATAAAATAGAACGAATCGCCATCGTTATAAAGATATTGCATTTCACGCGTGATAAGCTGAACGCTTTCAAACTTAGAACCTGCATTACATGTTTGATCGATAACGCGACCGCTTTTAAGGTCTTTGATCTTATAGCGAACAAAAGCACCGCCCTTACCAGGCTTTACATGCTGAAACTCAACAATGGTGTAGTATTTGTTATTAATCTTAAGACCCATTCCGTTACGGAAGTCTGCAGTTGAAATTGCTGCCACGATGCACTCACTTTCTGTTAAAACTTGCACCAAGAAGCAAGTAGAATAGATTTTGTATAACTAAATTAGGTTACCATGTAATTCTACATTTTGCACGAGACTACCCTGAGAAAAACACATCGTATTCAAATCATGGACGCGCCTCATAGCTATACTCTGCAAAGACACATAAAACGGACGTTTATATAAAAAAGCGCACCATATAGTGCAGCATGTAGTGCATCATATGGTGTGCATAGCACGTACTTCCCTGCCCAAACACAATTATTTTTTGAACGGTGAAGTAAGCATCTTACAAATTCTTGTAATTCCTAGTTTAACTACATCCAAAAAAGAGAGCGAGCGATACATGCGATCTGGTGAAATGTAGGTACGTATAGCACGCAAGGTCTTTTTATTGTCCTTGGTAGAAAAAGAAAACTTTCCCGTCTTTTTAGTTTGGATCATAAAGCGAGGAATAATTTTGCCCTTAAACAGCACCGAAGCGGCTACCGAATCGATTTCTTCCCAAGGTATTTGAATAAAGTCAGCAGGATTTTTTTCATTATAAAACTCAAAGGCTTTATCACCAATCATAACGTGGCCGTAGGTGGTAAGTCCTAAAAACGATGCCGCCTTGATAGTAAGATCAACTTTTGTATTTTGAGAAGAAACCATTTTTCCTCTTTCATTTTGTAGTAAAAGCGCGCACACGTAGCATACTACATGCGCGCGCTATTTCAAACACTCAGTTATTGCTTATACGCATTACATAACGTGAGCTAAACGAGCCACAATACCAACCAAGAACAGTGCAAGGATGATAACAATAGGAGAAACTTTCTTCTTCAACAACCAGCAGCATAAAAGCGTAAGGCATACAGCTGCAAGACCAGGAATAAGCTGGTCGAGGTTTTGTTGAAGGGTTGTAACCTTAACTTGGTCAAGGCCGTTTACACCTAAAGCGTTGTATTGAGTAATAGCGCTCTTGATACCATCTGCAGTTGGCTCGATCTTGGACCAGTCGATGAATGCACCAGGAGCCTGGTTGATCTTAGAGACAACCGGGGTAAAGCTGATGGAAACCCAACGCTGAACCAAAGAACCAATGATGAACATACCAAGGATCGAAGCACCTTCGGTGATTTTGCTCAAAAGACCACCAGAAACGTCCTTAACAATTGAGGTACCAAGATTGTAACCAAACTCTTGCGTGTACCAAAGGAATGCCATACGGATAACGTTCCAAGCAATAAAGAAGAGCAAAGGTCCAACAATGCTTCCTGTTAATGCCAAAGAAGCACCTAAAGCACCCAAGATAGGACGAAGGGTAAACCAGAATACTGGGTCGCCAACACCGGCGAGAGGACCCATCATACCAACCTTTACACCTTGGATAGCTGCGTCGTCAACGGGGTTTCCGTTAGCACGCTCTTCCTCAAGTGCAAGAGTAACACCCATTACAGGAGCTGATACATAAGGGTGCGTGTTGTAGAATTCCATGTGACGCTTTAAAGCAGCAATCTGA
The DNA here is from genome assembly GCF_056583915.1 of Fannyhessea sp. C0108B2. Lineage (NCBI taxonomy): Bacteria > Bacillati > Actinomycetota > Coriobacteriia > Coriobacteriales > Atopobiaceae > Fannyhessea > Fannyhessea sp. C0108B2. Next base: position 32,465 of record NZ_JBWPJQ010000006.1, read on the forward strand.
TCCTGTTTTGCAGGATAGAGCTTTTTAATGGCGGGGATGATGGAATAGCACCAACCGCCGTTTTGCATACGCTCGAAGTTCCATGAACCTTGAAGGAACTGATGGCGCCATGCAACAGCCATACGATCGGACTGAGAAAGTTTAATTTGATCTGCCATTATGTTTTCGCTCCTTTCGTTATTCATAGTCGTTAATAATGTCGCCTAAAGGATCTTGCGATCCACCATTACCAGAGCCGTGAGAAGCAACTTCTTTGAGGCCAAGGTAAATGATTGCAAGAGAAACACCAATTGCACCAAGTGCAATAAGAGTGAGGCCTTTAAGCGCGGCAATAACAAAACCAAGAATGAAGAAAGGCCAAACTTCTTTAGAAGCCATCATGTTGATAACCATAGCGTAACCAACGGCAGCTACCATTCCGCCGCCGACGCCCATACCACCTGCAAGCCATGCAGGCATTTGGTCGAGTACTGCCTTAACAGCTTCGGACGGAACAAAGCACAAAGCAGCTGCAGGAATAGCAATACGAAGACCTTGCATAGCAATTGCAATAACCTGCCATGCTTCCATAGCTGCAATGTTGCCCTTATCGGCGGCTGCGTCCATCGCGTGAACGATAGGAATAGCAATGGTACGAGCAATCATGGTAAGGAACAAACCAGCTACTGACAGAGGAATTGCCAAAGCAATAGAGGTATTGATAGCGGTTTGAGTATCTTGTGCACCACCGTTAAGTGCAAGAACCATGATGATAGCAGAAGCAACAGAAGCAAGAGCTGCGTCAGGAGCAACTGCAGCACCGATGTTTGCCCAACCAAGAGCGATCATCTGTAAAGAACCGCCCAAAATAATACCTTCGGTGGGGTGACCAGTTACGATACCAATTAAGGTGCAGGCAACAAGTGGTTGATGGAATTGGAACTCGTCCAAAATACCTTCCATACCTGCAAAAAAGGCAACGATCACCACCAAAATCAAACTAATGATAGGCATGAAATCCTCCTTTATGCCAACTCAGACTTTGCTTTTTGGAGCAAAGCATTAAAGTTTTCAGGTGCGTCAGCAGGAACTTTACGAACATCAAACTCAACACCCAAAGAAACGAGTTTCTCGAGGGCCTCGACGTCGTCTTTACCCATTGCAATTGCATTGTTAACAACAACTTTTCCTACTGAGTGAGCAATAGATCCCAAGTTAGCTTTTTTGATTTCAACGCCAGCCTCAACAGCTTGAAGCATGTCGGCAGGAGATTCAAAAAGAAGCATGGTACGTGTGGCACCAAAACGAGGATCTTTGGTGAGCTCTACCATTTTTGAAACAGGAATAACATGAGCGCGAACTCCAGAAGGAGCAGCTTCGATAATCATTTGTTTACGCAGGCTGTCTTTGCAAACCTTATCGGAAACAACAATGATACGATCGGGCTTAACTTCCTTTGTCCAAGAGGTAGCAACTTGACCATGAAGCAAGCGCGTATCGATACGAGCAAGGCCAATCTTAATATGACCGTCACCCAAAACGGTACCAGGCGCAATAGCTCCGTGGACTTGCTGCTTAACTGCTTTAGGTTTAGGCATAACGTCTTCGGGCTTAGCCTTAATACCTGCAGTTGCCTCGCTGATTGCCTCAGCAGCAACAGCTTTTGCGGTATCAGCGCCCATACGAGCGCCATATGCAGCAACAAGCATCGGAAGACTTAAGCCTGCAACTGCAGTCCACTCAGGATGCTCGTTTGAATCAAGTAACAGCGAAACCTGATTCCAAGGAGTACCACCTTGAAGATCGACCAGGAACAAAACTTCCTTTTGATCTTCGAAAGACGATACGGCAGCAAGCAACTGAGCTTTAAGGTCGTCAGGACCCATGTCGGGGTTTAAACAAACGGCCTTTACATTTTCTTGAGGTCCGAAAATCATTTGACCTGATTGCATAATGCCCTCGGCTAAACCGCCATGACTGGTTAACACAATACTAACCACTGCCTTACCTCACTTTCTTATGTCCCGTGAAAAAGCTCAATGAAAGCTCTCGCAAAAGACGTTTCACATGTGCACAAGACACATAACGTAAGCTAAACGAAAGATCCTATGAACTTCATCGTTTATACATAACAACTCTGACTATGATACGTCATAAACTATTCACAAACAACAATTTTATTTCTACCGCTGATATTCTACCGTTTACCGAATTTATTTTGATTATTTCTTTTTACCTATTGACATAGGTATTACCTGAAAAAAGGCTCTTTTACCCTGAAAGGAAACCAAACGAAATAAGCTAAAAAAGCATGCGCCGTAAACTCATGCGTTCACGGTACATGCTTTGCGTAAGCCAAAATTCTTCGTATGATCTTATACCTAAATGGTAGTGCGACCTTGCGTACTTTGCCAGTCTGCAGCAAAATCATCCACTGCTTTTTGAATAGAGGGATTTGCAAAACCTGCCGCATAGATATCCGCACCAGCGGTAACCGCCTGTGCGCCTGCGGCCAATGCATTGGTAACCTGCGATACATTCTTAAAACTGGCTGCCAAAATCTTGGTGTGCGCACCCGAATTGCTACATGCCAAGGCAAGCTGGCCTATAACTTCTATAGGATCGGTTCCTAAATTTTCCATGCGATTGTAGTACGGTGCTAAATAATCGGCCCCTGCTTCAATTGCCAAAAGACCTTGGAAAATTGTGTAAATTGCCGTTGCGGTAATACGAAAACCTTCTTTTTTGAGCTGTTTAATAGCCGTAAGACCGTTGGGCGACACAGGAACTTTTACATAAAAATTTCCACCGATATTTTCGCGAAGCGTACGAGCATCTTGTAAAATGCCTTCAACGCTGGTTGCAACAACTTGAGCATGTAAACTGGGTTCTTCACCTATAATGGAACGCACCTTTTTTACTTGAGCAAAGAAATCGATATTCCCCTCTTTTTTTACAATAGAGGGATTAGACGTTATTCCAGCTAAAGGCAAAACACGTGCCCAGTCTTCGATATCGTGTAAATTTAAAGTATCCAGCATAAATTCCATAAGTGCTTCTTTCTTTTAGAGCGCGTGTTCGGTACGCGCAATAATGTCGTCTTGCGTTGCTTTAGATAATACATTAAAGAAGGCCGAATATCCCGCAACGCGCACAATAAGATCACGATGTTTTTCGGGGTGCTTTTGTGCGTCAATTAGGGTCTCGCGCGAAACCACATTATATTGAATGTGATATCCGTGCAAACGGTTAAAGAACGTACGCAACAACGCGATGAGCTTTTGTTTATCCTCTTCTTTTGCAAGCGTCTGAGGGTTAACTTTTTGGTTGAGTAGCACGCCACCAACAATTTCATCGGTAGGCAACTTTGATACCGATTTAAGAACGCTGGTAGGACCATGCTTATCCATGTTGTGGGCAGGTGAGCATCCTTCGGCTAAAGGCGTACCTGCATGACGGCCATCAGGAGTTGCAAGAGTTCCACGACCTTGACCTACATTTGCCGAGATAGAAGATGTTCCCGAATAGCGAATACCACCAATGGGGCCACGACCATAGCGCGTATTGGGATATTTTGCAATTTCGTCGACATACACATCGTAACAATCGCGTACCAATTTGTCGGCATAGTCATCATCGTTACCGTATTTTGGCGCATCGTTGATGAGCATCTGACGAATTTCTTCGCCACGCTCGCCTGCGTAGTCGCTTTGAAGCGCACTCCATAATTCAGAGGTTGATATACGCTTTTCTTCAAATACAAGCTTCTTTACAGCAGCAAGAGAGTCTGAAAGGTTAGCAATACCTACTTGCAAACCAGAAATGTAGTCATATACCGCTCCACCCTCTTTAAGGTGCTTTCCACGACCAATGCAGTCATCGGTAAGCGCAGAGCACAAAATATCGGGAACTTCACGCTCAAGACTTAAGTCGATAGAATTTTCTACAATAACGCTCATACGCGTAAGATAACGAAGCGTTTTATCCCATGCAGTTTTAAGATCATCATAGGATTGCATGTCGACAAAGCGTCCATACGCTGGTGCAAAGCGTTTACCCGAAGACGGATCGATTCCATCGTTCATAGCAATAAGCAAAACTTTGGGGAAGTTCATGTAACTCATACCAGTACAACGATAACCCCATTTACCAGGAACAGCGGTCTCAACACATCCAATTGCCGAGTAATCGTATGCATCCTGCTCTTTTACACCCTTCTCAATGAAAGAAGGAATAATAATTTCGTCGTTATTAAATGCTGGCATACCAAAACCAAGCTTCATAACTTCGATTGCTTCGTTCATGAAGTCTGGATTAAGACCTGCGTGATAGCGAACAGTAAGGTTAGGTTGAGGAAGATGCGCTTGTGCAACCGACTTAAGTACCAGGTACGACAAGGGGTTAACCGCATCTTTTTTATCGCGCGTTTGGCCACCAATAGTAACATTTTGATACAAAGGAGACCCTGCCGAAGAAAACGTGTGAGCTTGGCTACGAACCTTATTGATAGTAAGCGTTTTAATCCACAGGTTGGTTAAGCGCTCAACGATAGAATCTTGGGTTTCGCGTCCTGATTCTAGATCGGCCTTGGCGTAAGGATACATGTATTGGTCAAAACGGCCATACGACAGAGAGTGACCATTGGACTCAATTTGCAAAATACACTGAATAAACCATACCGATTGCACTGCTTCAGCAAATGTACGCGCAGGATAATAAGGAACGCGCTCGCAAATATCGGCAATTTCAAGCAACTCACGACGACGCGTTTCGTTTGCGGTTTCTGCCATGCTGCGTGCAAGTTCCACAAAACGATGTGCATACGTTTTAACAGCATCAATGGTAATTAGAATGGAATCATAGAAGTGATATTTATCAATGCTTGAAGGCTCGGTAAGATCGAGCTTGGCTTTTGCCTCGCGCGTACGCTGCTCAAAGCCTTGCAAACCAAATTCCAGAACCTTTTGGTAATTGACTGCCAAGTGAGCATCACCGGAGTTCATTTTACCTTCCATGCCAAAAAATCCAGTTTCCATATATACCTGAACTTCTTTTGGCAACATAGCGCCAGCATGAGCGCGTAAGTTGTTGTTCTCCCAGAAAGGAGCAATTTTGCGCAATTGATCTTTAGTTTCTTCGGTAATATAAAAGACGTCACCATCGCGCTTTTCAAAGGTGTCAAGCTCGTTCATCACAAACTCAAGCGTATATTCAGGGAAAATAGGAGCGTCTTTATCGCCTGATGCCTGATTACCAACGATAAGCGTTTCGTCGTCGATGTATAACGACATATGTTCCAAAATATTTTTGAGCATGTATGCACGTTTGAGTACAACTGGTTCTGCCTGATACTTTTTATATGCCTGCGTTGCAAGAATTGCACGTTGCGCATCAATATAGGGTTTTTTATCAAGAACTCTATCACGATACTTATACATACGCTCTGTTAAGTACCCAAAATGCTGTTGAGAACCTTTCTGTACATCGTTGGAGTACTTCTGTGTTAAACGCGGAACTTCCATTTCTCCCCCTTACGTTCGTAAAGCGCATCTTTTCTTTCGTAACTATAATATCATTGTTTCAAACGAAATACAACAAGTTTTGTAGTAAATGGTTGTACATTTTTTATGAGGCAATTTTACCCGTGAAAACAAAGCATCTTCGCTGCCTACTCATACACATCTTTGCAGGTCTTTTGCTTAATTTTCTGAACATCCAACCATTAAAACCTATAAAAAATGAGTTTAGTGTATGTAATATACACTAAACTCATGTACACTGCTCAACACGTGCCTATTGAGCCTTTGCTGCTTGAGCTTCTGCATCGCAGGCAATTTTATCTTGAATCTTGAAGAATGGGAAATAAATAAGGGTCGAAAGTGCAAGGATTATAACCTGTACAAGTGCACCTTGCCATCCGGCAACCATAAATCCCGAGATAATAGCTGGCGTGCTCCATGGAAGCGTAACGCCTGAGAATGGCTGCATAAATCCAATTGCAATAGAAGCATACACCACAACTGCCGCTACGATAGGAACAAGTACAAATGGTAAGAACATAAGTGGATTCATAACAACAGGAAATCCAAATACAACAGGCTCATTTACATTAAAAAGTGCAGGGAATGCAGCAACTTTACCCAGTGCCTTATATTGCTTAGACTTTGCGGCAAAAAGCATAGCTACAACTACACCAAAGGTAATACCCGAACCCGAAATAAGTAAAAAGCTGTCGAGGAACTGCTGTGTTACAATATGAGCTCCGTTTTCTAACGAAAGATTGCCTGCAGCAAGCAACGCTTTGTTTGCGTCAAGATTTGAAAGCAGCAGCGCAGTTACAATACCGTTGACCACCGATTGTCCATGAACGCCAAACCACCACAAGAACGAAATGAAAAATGCAATGCCTATAGCACCCCATAATGTTCCGGTAAGGCCTTGTAAAGGAATTTGAATAACACGATAGATAAGCTCGATAAATGTTCCGCCACCAGTAAGAATTTGTGCCAAAATGTATACACACATCGAAAGCAAAAAGATAACGAATGCAGGAATCATTGCTTCAAATTGCTTTGCAATTGCTTGAGGAACCTGCTCGGGCATTTTAATAACGATATGTCTTTTAATAAAGAAACTATATATAGCTCCAACGGTAAGTCCAATAATAATTGCACCGATAATACCTTGTCCGCCAAACCATACTTTTGCGATTGCATCAGGAATAGCTTCCCCTTTTGCTGGAACATAGGAAGATTTCAGCAAAATAAAGAAAGACGATACCGAAAGAACACCAGCTGGCAGAGGATCTACTCCGCTGTGTTTTGCATAAGAAAAACCAATAGCAAAACACGATATAAGTCCCATAATTGCAAATGTACCAGAATATACCTGCATAAATGGTTCGGTCCATGTTTTACCAAACACCGATGCAATTGCCTGATTGAGAGCCTCAAACGGCAACTGGCCAATAATAAGAAAAATACTACCCACAACGGTAAGAGGCAAAATTGCAAGCATACCGTCTTTAAGTGCAATAATACCTTGCATGTTAACAAACTTCATGATCGGCGTAATAATTTTTTGAGGATCAAACTTTGCCATTTTCAGTCCTTTCATTAAGGTGCTTATAAAAATTAGCTGCTGTGTAAACTAAGTGCTAGATCCAAAACTTTTTCACCATCGAGCATGCCGTAATCGGCCATAGGAATCACTGCAATAGGAACGTTATGCTCTTTGCAGATTGCTTCAGATTTATCCAAGGTGTATGCAACCTGTGGTCCAAGCAAAACCACATCTAAACCCTCTACATGGTTTTCTAGACTTACCTGGCCATACGCATCAATTTCAGCCTCAATATTTCTTTTTTCTGCAGCGGCTTTCATATTCTTAACCAACATTCCCGTTGAAAATCCTGCCGCGCAAAAAAGTCCAATCTTTACCATGATCGACTCCTTACCTGCTTAAACTTTGTACTTTTGAATATTTAACCTTTTAGAACGTTTAACTCTTTGTGAACTTCAATAAGCTCTTTAATAAGGTTTATTTCTGTAAGGGTTGTCATCAAATGATCCTGAGAGTGCACAAATAAAGCCGTGATTTGCATTTGATTCCCTTGCGCTTCCTGCGTCAAAAACTTAGTTTGTAAGTTGTGCGCTTCCAAAAGAGCGGTATCAGCTTGCTTCATTTCGATATCAGCATCATCGTATTTGCCAGCCTTTGCCAAATGCAACGCCTGATAGCTATGCTGTTTAGCATCTCCTGCATTAATGATGAGACCCATGATAATTTGCTCTGGTTCGAGTAATTCCATACATGCTCCTTTCCTTTTGTATTGTGTTTACCAACTACCACGCATATAAAAATTATCAAGGTACTTTTGTTCGAAAGTATTTTTGTTTCTCTCACTATCACGATTATATGGCCTCATGAATTTCTTTTCAATACATTATTGCTTGTTTTATGGTAGTTGCACTTTTGTGCATTTTGTTCATCATTCTGAAACAAAAATATGGTATGGAGCACATTCATGCGCCATACCACAACACGTTAAACGTATGTATCTTCTTTTGAGGTGATTCTTATATGGTTATAAACGAACTCATGCGTTTATACGTATTTTTAACATAACAAGTCTGCAACGTTTTCGTCATTATCGAGCTCTAGGACTTTAAGAATGGTTGTTTTATCGGTTACCAGATGATTGATATATTTTTTTCTTAAAATGGCCAGAATAGCTGGCGCTTTATTTTCACCACAGGCAACAGCCACTGTTTTTGGAATTCGAGCAAACTCATCAAGGCGCACACCTATAGTACGATCCTGCAGATTTTGACATACAGCTTCACCGTCTGCATTAAAGAATCTGCAGCATACCTCCCCTATTGCATGAGCTTTACCCAAAGCTGCAAAGTCATCTTGCGTGAGCAAATCGCGCCATTGACTATCGTGTATCTGATTGGGTTCATCGCCTACACCTACAATTGCAACGTTAAGACGATTCCAAACATTTGAGATGGTTCTAAAGTACTTTGACTTGCATATTCCCTGAACAATATCTGCATTTTCCTGCAAAACCATTGCATTAATAAACGTCCCTCGTCCATGAAATGCGCGGGCAATCCGATACACCAAGGTATTTACATGATAGGAAAGATTTACGTGACTAGGTCCTCCTGTAAGCGGACAAAACTCTACGTTTTCCAACGTTTTTGTACCAATGTTATCAACAAGTTTACTAAGCGTTGACCCCCAAGAAATGCCCACCACATCTTTGTCTTTAATAACATTTTTTACTAATTCAGCTGCTGCGCGCGCAACATTCTCCATGCGTGTCTGCCTGGATTCTCCAACTTGATCGGCAATGATTTCGATCTTTTTTAAATGATATTTCGTACGCACATATTCTTCTAATGCAAAGAGAGCAGGATCAAAATCCTTTATATCTATATGCACAATCCCTTCGGTTCGCGCGCGATTAATTAAGCGACTTACCGTTGTACGATAAATATCCAGCTCAGTAGAAATTTCTGCTTGATTTTTACCTTCAATGTAATAAAGGTATGCAATTTTTGCAAGAAGTCGACGCTTTTCGTTGTTCATGTATGCCTCGATTAATCAATACACGTAACGGAAATACCATGAGAGGATAAAAGTTTTTGCTGTTCAACCGTTAAATTTGAATCGGTAATAACCTGTGAAACTTGATTAAACGAAAACTGGTGCACTAAACTTCGCTTGCTAAATTTACTTGAATCTGTAAGTACTACCAGGTGATCAGCCGAATCACACATGTATTGGACAACCTCGCAACGCATCATATCAACGCCCATAAAGCCCAAGGCTTCGTCAAAGCCGTCTGTACCTGCAAAAAGCGTTTTGACATGAAAAAGCTTAATCATTTCTTTAAGCAAAGGCCCAACCGTTACCTCGGAATTTTGCTGGTAGATACCCCCAAGCAAAATAACCTGACAAGACGAATACTTGCGTGTGAAGTTTGCAATAAAACATGAATTAGTAATAATGCGCACGTTGTGACGATGCCGACAAATAGCCTCCGCCAGCAGTGCACAGGTAGAGCCCGATTCGATCATAATTGTTTCGTTGTCTTCTACAAGCTTTACCGCTTCGGCAGCAATACGTTTTTTAATGTTGTAATTATAAGAAAGCCTAATATTTAAGTCATCACCGCTATTGAGCACAGCAAAACCGTGTTCACGATGAAGCAAGCCTTTATGCTCTAACTTGTTAAGGTCTTTTCTAATGGTAACTTTTGAAACGTTTAGTTTTTCGGATAACGTATTTACATCTATCTTTTTTTCTTGCGAAACCAGGCTAATTATTTGGTCTAATCTATCCATGTTTATCACCTCGTAAGTTATTTTATCAGATTAAAAGGAAAACAAAAGGAAATAGAATAATTGCACTCGTAATTGATTTTGTTTCGTTTTATGCTAGAGTGGTATTACGTAGGAAGGCGGTGCGCATAATGCAAGAAAAAGGCTATATTTTTAATATACAACATTTTTCAATTCATGACGGGCCTGGCATTCGCACGACCGTTTTTCTCAAAGGCTGCCCCCTGCGCTGTCCGTGGTGTTCAAATCCAGAATCGCAAAGATTTAAGCCAGAACCCATGCTTGATCCCGAAACTAAAAAGCCTTCGTGCGTTGGTGAAGAAAAAAGCGTGGACGAAATTATAGAAGACGTTGTAAAAGACATAGATTTTTACGAAGAATCAGGCGGTGGCCTTACGCTTTCGGGTGGAGAACCGCTTGCGCAATTTGATTTTGCGCGTGCAATTTTAAAGCGTGCAAAGCAAGAACACATTCATACGGCGCTTGAAACAACAGCTTATGTTGATCATCAAAAGTTCGTTGAGATCTTAAACTATGTAGACTTCATTTACACCGATCTTAAACATTATGATCCTCAGAAACATCGCAGCATAACTGCTGTGGACAATGAGCTTATCATAAAAAATATTAGCTATGCTTTTACGCATAATATTCATATTGTGTTGCGTATTCCCGTGATTCCCGATTTTAATAATTCATTGGAAGACGCGGCGCAATTTGGGCAACTCTTTAAGAAAATGCACGTTAATAAAGTGCAGTTGCTTCCTTTTCATCAGTTTGGTGAAAACAAATATAAGCTGCTCAAACGCGTATATCAAATGGGTAAGTACAAGCCGCTTCATCCTGAAGACTTATACGATTATCGCGATGTTTTATGTAAGCAAGGTATTGATTGCTATTTATAGCAGATGGCTGACTGCGCGAAAACTCTAGTTAAAACGTTAAAAACGTGGCGCATACCTTACGATATACGCCACGTTTGTGTAAGTGTTTATGTAACACCATGTTTGAGTAAACGCTTGTGTAAATGCTTGAGTAAGCGTTTGAACAAGCAAAAGCACTTATAAGCGCATAAGTTTATAAGCACATAAGCTCGTGCGTTGAGCCTGTAAAGAGCTCAAAACCGTGAGCTGTTACCAAACCAAAGTCCTCAATACGAACTCCAAACTTACCTGGAAGGTAAATACCTGGCTCAACCGTTACCACCGAGTTTTCAGGAAGCGGCTTGGTGTATTGTGGACGCAAATAGGGACGCTCGTGAATTTCCAAACCTACACCGTGACCAAGACCGTGCTTAAAGTAGTCACCGTAACCTTGTTCGGCAATAATCGCAAGCGCACGATTGTGCATATCGCTACCCAAATCACCAGGCATAATGCTGTCCTCAACCGTCTTTTGTGCACGACGAACCGTATCGTAGACAAGCTGCTGCTCTTCGCTTGGCGCGCCCATGCAAACCGTACGCGTCATATCGGTGTGGTAATCATGCCATGCGGCACCAAAGTCCATAACTACCATATCGCCTTGTTGAAGCTTGCGTTCGCTTGGTTGACCATGAGGATTTGCACCGTTGGGTCCTGATATGGTGATGGTATCAAACGCAAGCGCATCCGCGCCGTGGCTTAACATGTAATTATCAAGCTCAACTCTAAGCTCAAGCTCGCTCATGCCAACCTTCATAAAATTGAGCATGTGCGTAAAACCAGCATCGGTAATGCTTTGAGCGTGTTTCATAGCGTCAACTTCGGCCTGATCTTTTACCATACGCAGATCGGCAATATCACCATGCATACGAGGTATATCAACAGAAATTGAATGTGCGTGAGCAAAGCTTACAAAGCTATCAAAAAACGCAATGTCACAGGTATCTTCAAGCGCAACAATGTGCGAGCGCGTTTGATAGGCGTGTTGAGCAGCCCAATCAGCAGGGTTAATATCGTCCATATCAATAACCCAAGAAGTATTGGGACCAAGTTTAGTAATGAACGTATTGTAGTATCTTGAATCGGTGTGAAGCCAAAGCCCGTTTTGCGTGATAAAAGCTGTGTGAGCTATTTCAAAATCAAACGTGCGTTCGGTACCCAAAAGCCAACGTAGGTCGGGGTTATTCCTAAGAATAACACCATCGTAGCCGCGCTCGTCCATAAGCGCGCGAAAACGCGCAACGCGCGTGCTACACACATCGTCAACTGTTGCATCCATAGTATCCATGTAAACCTCCGCTTGTATGGTAATGTAGGCAATTATGTTATGGTTTTAGGCTATCACATATTTGCAACTGTACACAAATTCTTTGAGGTTAATGTGTTAGGCGGCTGCTTAAAAGCCCGTATCACGCATTACTATATGAGCATTACACGTAAAGTTGGTTATTGAATAGAACGAAAGATTGGTAACCATCGACAAAATACAGCAACAAAAGTACAACGGATGTACAAGTTGAAACGAATGTTTTGCAGGCGATGCATGCGTGCGGCATTCATTCTTTATCATCAGCTAGATTACATGTTGAATTAAATACAATAATTGCTTATGTATTACGTTAATACAAACAACCACATTCCAAATTTATAAAAAATCTCGGTTACATGCCAAACACTGACGATGAGGCCTAACAGCTTTACTCTTTATGAGCCATGCACCATGCGTCAATGTGCTCGTGTAAAAGCTCATCGGTTACCGAAGTCATACGCACGCGGCCCAACGCTTGTGGCAAAGGTAGTTGTGCTTTATGCGAACGTAAAAATAATTCGTCTTTGAGCGCACAAAATAGTTGTTGAGGATCAATATCTTCGCACACCGATCCGCACTCAAAACGATCTAAAAGCTCGTCCTGCGCAAGTACATCGTCGATTTCTAAATGCTCCAGCGCACATGCAAGACGCGCACAAAAACGCAGCGACTCGGCAAAACACGCCGTATACGTGGCATGACTTACCTTTTGCAATGCGCGCGCAAAACTTACCCCATAACTTGCTGCATTACGCACCGCAAGTGCAGATGAAGAAATAATACGTCCGCGAATTTTAAGCGTTTCAAGCAACTGCGCAGAAAACGTTTCAAAGTTTGTATCCATAAGGTCATACGAAGCATCCCACAGCTTAGAAAATGCCTGCGATGATTCGGCCATACACGTTGCGATCATCATCAAACGCGCGTATTGAGCGTCTTGGTCATGCAAATCAAAATGAATGAGTGAAGTATCACACACAACCTGATCATAGTGAGCCGACAGCGAAAGCATTGCAGGAACCTTGTTAAGGGTAAGCATCTGGGGTAAGGTAGCAGCATCAATAAGGGCGTGGAACGAAAGCGGTACCGCACATACAGGCGTTCCCTGACACCACACGCGCGCGGCTGCTCCCACGAGCGCAATAAGCGTTACATCTCCCACAACGCAGATATAATCATCAGAAGTTAAGCCCATATCTAAAAACGACGTGCAAAGCGTTTCAACCAACGACAAAGAAGGCTCATCTGCGTCTTGAAGGTGCACACACGTAACTCTAAAGCCTTGCGAGGTAAGGTTGCGTTGTATCTCTTCAAACACTTCATCAGAGACGCAAGAATCACGAACAAGCGCAAGTTTATATGGCACACCAACTGCAGTACGTAAAATTGCGCCAAGTTGACCTATTGCATGCTGACCATAACGTACATCACAAGAACCATCTTTAAGAGCAATCCATTGACGAATAAGCGGCTGGGGTTGCTCGCTGGCGGCGTTGGGCGTTGAAGTTTGCTCTTGTGTTTGGGTTGCTGTTTGGGACGCTGCTTCCTGTGCCGTTTCTTGTGCTGTTTGGGGTGCTGTTTGGGGTGCTGTTTCTAGTGCCGTTTCTAGTGCCGTTTCTTGTGCTGCTTGAGGCGTTGTTTCTGATGTTGTTTGTGTTGCCATAACTTTATCCTTTGAAGTTCTTATTTCTTACGATAAAAAATTCAAGTACGCGTAAAAAATAGGTATACCATAAATCCCGTCTGGACTGAGGTCTAACTAAAATAGTTTGAGTTTGAGCTAATTTACCAGCAACGATATCAGTAAAAATCTGATCGCCAATCATAAGCGCATGCTGTGGCTTTATATTAAGCTTGCGCAAAAGCGCTGTAAGCACACGCGGCGAGGGCTTCATCGCATGTGAGAGTGCCTGACATCCAAGTTCGCGCGCCGATTTTTGCACCTGACGGACATGTACATTATTAGAAACAACATAGATAGGAATATGTAGTTCGTGCTGTACATGATTAAACCACGCTAAAATTTCGGGGGGAACACGTTTAGTTGTACGGGGAACGCACGTGTTATCTCGATCTATTAAAATGCATCGAACATCATGCTCAAGCATATACTCAAAGGGAATACAATCAACGCGTTTATAATAATCATCGGGAGTAAACAGGCTCACTTACTTCTCCTTTGCCTCTTTTATTGCCTGCAAATGTTCATCGTAGTTCTTTGAGAACTTATGTTCGTCTTTGGTAATCCAAAAATAATAATTATCCGTTGTTGCAGGCAGCATCGCCGCGGAAAGAGATGCCATTCCAGGAGAGCATATTGGAGTGGGCGGAAATCCTTTTTTGTACTGCGTGTTATATGGACTATCCGACTTCAAATCTTGAGGCGTGACCTTGCCTTTTGTCACATATCCCATAGTTGCGTCCGATTGCAGCGGCATATCGGCTTTGAGACGATTAAACATAACCGAGGCAATAAGCGGCCTATCCTCATCTATCAGCGCTTCTTTTTCGATAATTGACGCGAGCTTAATAAAATCATAGCGGCTCATAGTAATACCGTACTGCTGTTTGATATTTTGCTGAGCGCCCTCAAAGTCAAGATTTGCGGTTTCGGTTTTATATTGGGTAAGCATCAGTTTAATAATGGCGTCACTTGTAGGTGTAGTCGAGGAGAAATCATAGGTTTTAGGCCACAAAAATCCTTCGAGCGAATCATTTTGTGCGTCCTTTAAAAATGGAAATTCGTCCACATAGTTAGATGCTTTTGCTTGCGCGAGAAAATCGTCACGCGAAATACCAAACTGCTGACTTACTAAATCGGCTAGTTTATCTACGGTAAATCCTTCGGGAACAACCAAGGCATTTTCCGACGAATTTGGCCCTTGAATGAGTCGATCTATAAGCTGCTGATAATCACTTCCTGCTACCAGTTCGTATGTTCCACTTTTAATTTTTGAAGCAACGTCTTGTTTTTGAATTGCCGACAAAAACGCTTTACCATCTGAAATTACGTGTTCTTGCACCAAAAGTTGTGCAATGCGAGCAGCATTGGCGCCTGAAGGGATAGTTACCTTTATGTGTTCACCTGCCGTTATGCTTGCGGTCTGCGCAGTATCTTGTGAGCGAGAATTAAGGTATGCCATAACCGTGGCAATTACAACAAGAAGCGCAACCACGGCAAGAGCTGCCATAACGTAGGGTTTAACCCGCCTGTTTTCAGGCCTCTTTGCAGATAATCCGCGAGATGAATGCGTGGATTTGAGCCTGGTATGATTGCGCACACGCTTTACATGTGGAGTAAATCCAGTTGCAGATGCACTCGCTGTTTTGTGCGCCCCACCTTGTGAATTATGCTTTTGAGCGCTTGGAGTTGCATCGTTTCCTGCAGAAGAAGGATGTACATGTTTTGCAAAATGTTTTGAAGAAGATCCAAAAGAATCTAGTGGCATGAGCGTCCCCGCCTCTCGTCCAGCCATGCTTGTAAAAAAAGAGAGGCGGCAATCATATCAATATGCCCCCTCATTTGTTTTTCGCTATAACCTTGTTCGCGCAAAATACGCTTTGCCTGTGCAGAAGACAGACGTTCATCAACAAACGTTACGTCCAAATTGCAAGCACGCGCAATTGTTTGTGCCTGTTCCATAAGTTTTTGAGCCTGAGCACCCACTTCGCCTGCAAGCGTTCGAGGAAGACCGCAGACCAAAAGATCGGGTTCATAGTCTTCCAACACACGACGAAACGTGCGCGCATGCGTATAAACCTCTTGAAAGGGCAAAACCTTCACCGGCATAGCAAGCGTTTCTGAGGCATCGCTTACCGCAATGCCTACACGAACCTCTCCGATATCAAGCGCTAAAACTCTCATAGAAATTACTTGGTTGTAAGCAGTTGCTTTGCCAAAGCAAGTGCGTCGTTAATGCCTTCAACGCGGTTTCCTCCAGCTTGGGCCATTACAGGACGACCGCCGCCGCGCCCATCAACACAAGGCGCAATGTTTTTGATAAGGGCTCCAGCGTTAAATCCAGCGTCTACAGCCGCTTGCGTTGCTGCTGCTAAAAGCTGAACTTTATCTGCGGTTGCAGAAAGAAGGACACACGCGCTTTTCTCGCCTAAGCGCTGATGAATACCATCCCACACACTACGTAAGTCTTTTCCACTTACGCCGTCAAGGTGAGCAAGAACAACCTTATAATCACCTAAGTCAAGCGCGTTTTCAAGCGCAGAAGAAACCTTTTGCGAAGACGAACCCGTAAGCGCTTCCTTAACTTTTTTCTCCAGCACATTCTTTTCGTCTTTAAGTGCTTCCACACGACTTACAACATCTTGTGGACGGCATTTAAGCAGGCACGCAATTTGCGAAAGCTCATCTTCACGCGTTTTCATGTAGTCAATATAGCCAAGAGAGGTAAGTGCCTCAAGACGACGAACATTAGAACCTACTGAAGTTTCGGAGATAATCTTAAAGCAGCCAATATCAGCCGTATTACGTGCATGAGTACCACCACAAAGCTCGCGAGAATATGGATGATCAGACGTGCCCGTAGAAACCACGCGGACATCGTCGCCATACATATCTTCAAACAGTTGAATGGCGCCCGAATTTTTTGCCTCTTCGCGTGACATAATGCGAGTTACCATAGGCTCGGCCGCAAATATTTCGTCATTTACCAGCTGCTCTACCTGAGCAATTTGTGCAGGCGTGAGTGCTTCAAAATGCGTGAAGTCAAAACGAAGACGATCGGGAGCGACCAATGAACCTGCTTGGCTTACGTGGTCACCCAATACTTTAATAAGTGCTGCATCCAAAAGGTGCGTTGCGGTATGATTACGGCGAATACACTCGCGACGATGCACGTCAATTGCGCAATTAAGCGTATCTCCCACTGCAAGCGTACCTTCTTCAAGCACGCACTCATGCGAGAGAAGCTCGCCTTCACGGTGAAGCGTATTTTCAACACGAAGCTTAACATTCTCATTAGAAAGATACCCGGTATCTCCTACCTGACCTCCACGTTCACCATAAAACGGCGTGGCGTCCAAAACAACTTCTACACGTGTGTTTGCTTGTACCTTATCTACAGATGCACCATCAACTACCAGCGCAACTACATGAGCTCCGTCAAGCGTATTATGATCATATCCAACAAAGGTAGTCATTTCGTGTGAGTCAGAAAGCTTTGCCCACACACTGTTAGATGTTCCCCATGCGTCGCGTGTTGCCTGAGCACGAGCGCGACTGCGTTGGTCTTCCATCAGCTTTTCAAAGGTATCCATATCAACATCGTGGCCGAGCCCAAGTGCAATTTCGCGCGTTAAGTCGATAGGAAAACCGTAGGTGTCATGAAGCTTAAATGCAACTTCACCCGGTAATACACTTCCTGCGTCCAAATGCGCCAGTTCATCTTTTAGCGCCTGCTCACCAGCATCAAGTGTTGCAGTAAAGCGTTGCTCTTCGGCAGAAATAATGCCTTCAATAAGTGCCTTATTTTGCAGGAGTTGAGGATATACTTGCGCCATAAGACGCATAACTTCGGCGGAATACTTGGTAAGGAATGAACCTTCAATTCCCATAAGGCGTCCATGGTAAATTGCACGACGTAACAAACGACGAAGCACGTAGCCCCTGCCTTCGTTACCAGGCAAAATACCGTCACCAATCATAAAGGTTACCGCACGAGCATGATCGGCTAAAATACGCAGTGATGTATCAACGCGTTCAGAGCTGTGATACGTTTTATGAGAAAGCTCTTCGCCAACGCCTATAAGGCTGCGCAATACATCTCCCTCGTAATTTGAGCCTTCGTGCTGCATAATGGCTGCCATACGTTCAAGGCCCATACCCGTATCAATGTTGCGGTGTGGAAGCTCGGGCATAGAACCGTCTTCTTGGCGATCAAACTGGGTAAAGACCAAATTCCAAAATTCAAGGTAACGATCACCATCGTCACCAGGCTTTTCGCCTTCAAAACTTGGACCTTGATCAAAATAGATCTCTGAACACGGACCACATGGACCTGTAGGGCCTGCTGCCCAGAAGTTGTCCTCTTCGCCCAAGCGCGAAATGTGGTCAAGTGCAACGCCTTGTTGTTGCCACAGCTCGCTTGCTTCATCGTCGTCGGTAAATACGGTTACATATAAACGATCTTGCGGCAATCCTAAATGAGCAGGTGAGGTAATAAACTCCCATGCCCAAGCTATTGCCTGCGCTTTGGTATATCCACCAAACGAAAAGTTACCAAGCATTTCAAAAAATGAAAGATGGCGCGCGTCTCCAATATTTTCGATATCGTTGGTACGAAGACATTTTTGGCACGATGTAGCACCAATTTCGCGCATGGTCTTAGTGCCTTGGTAGTATTCCTTAAACTGATTCATACCGGCGTTTGCCAATAAAAGCGAAGGATCTTCGGGGATAAGAGAAGACGATTCATAACGCTTACAACCTTTTGACTCAAAAAATGACAAAAAGTCTTCGCGGATTTCTGCTGTTGTCATTGTTTTATATTCGCCGGTTGCCATAATTCTCCTTGGTTACTAGTAACGTTTGCCATAAACGTACCGAGGTACGAGTTTTTATTACTTGCTATAAACATACACTCTATGTATGATACGTTGATATTGCATTTAAGGCAGGCTCTTTTTTAAACGTCTACCGTTTTAGCAAACTTCTTATACAAAATAACAATATTAATATGATATATGAGATCTTGCATCAAAAGCGCAAGCGCACGCCAAGCACTTAACTACTCTGCGAATCTGCATGTTCCATCACATGATTTGGATCAAGCTTTTCTTGAAACTTTTGCAGCGTTTTACGCAAGAGGCGCGATACTTGAACTTGAGAAATCTGCAACTTCTGCGCAATCTCAACCTGCGTAAAGCCTTCCAAA
Source organism: Fannyhessea sp. C0108B2 (assembly GCF_056583915.1). Lineage (NCBI taxonomy): Bacteria > Bacillati > Actinomycetota > Coriobacteriia > Coriobacteriales > Atopobiaceae > Fannyhessea > Fannyhessea sp. C0108B2. The sequence continues at coordinate 51,420 of NZ_JBWPJQ010000006.1, forward strand.
AAGCGCATACGAATAATCTGTTGTTCACGTTCTGAAAAGTCTTTAATTGCCTGCTCCAAAACAATACGATCATCAGATGATTCAAGGTCTTCATCAACCAAAGCATATTTATCAATAACGGTACTCGACTGCGTGCCGTCATCATCATCACCTTGAGGAACATCCAAAGAAACCGAAGTGTACGCATGAGCCGATTCCATAGCTTCAAGAACTTCATCAACACTTACTCCCAAGGCTTGCGCTATCTCATCGACTGAAGGGCTACGCTGAAGTTTTTCGGTAAGTTTATCGCTTACCTGGGTAACTTTTGCCGAAAGCTCTTGCAAACGGCGCGGCACACGAACCGACCACCCCTTATCACGAAAATGACGCTTGATCTCCCCCATGATGGTTGGTGTAGCAAAGGTGGTAAATTCCAAACCGCGACTTATATCAAATCTATCTATAGCCTTGATAAGGCCAATCGTAGCAACTTGGACTAAATCGTCCAATGACTCGCCACGATTCTTAAACTTTGAAGCCAAAAAACGCGCAAGATTCAGATGTGCTAAAACAAGCTGTTCACGTGCTTGTTCATCACCCGTTTCTTTGTATCGCTTAAAAAGTTCTTTTGTTTTTTGCTTGTCTCGTATGCTGCGCTTAGATTTTTTTAAAGGAATTTGCGTGCGCAGACGTGAGGAAGCTCGCGGTGATTGCTCATTATTCGACATGGACACCACCAAATGACTTTTCCAAATGAAGCGTATGTTCATCGGTTTCGTAGCACGCATCGCACACTGCGTTAAGCATTAAATTCACCAGTTCAAAATCTTGCTGTGACGTATCTTCCTTAAAATCACCAGTTCCTAGACAAAAATCCATCGACATGCAATGGGGTTCAAGTGTAAATGTAATGTCACAAGTTTGCGGACGTGTGGCGCACGTATATACAAAACCTTCTTCGGCTGCCATACGAACATCTTCTACATCGTCCACGCTCATATGACAAACAACTGCTAAATTAGCTGCCATCATGCGTACGCTGCGTGCAAACTCTGGCAAGGCGGGTACGGTTACGTTAACTTGTGTTGTGGGCATGAAAAGTTCCCCTTACTTTCTTTTTTCATACAACAACTTATATTCGTTGTAGACGTATAGTTTCAAAACCTTACTTAATTGAATGCACTCATCTAACAGTTTTAAGACTGCGATGCTTGTGAATTGGCAAGTTCATCTATATCATCAAGTGCAACTGCTTCAGAATTACCTAAGGTAGCCTGCGTTTGCGCAGCTGACGTGCTCGTAGAATCAGACGCCGTGTTAGAAGTAGATGATACATTCTTTTCGTGTGAGGCTTGTACATCGGCCTTTGAAACTGCAGCGTAAGAAATATACGACGTTGTTGCATGCGACGAGGAAGCCGGCTCTTGGTGAGTTGGCAGCGGAAGATCTGGCGTTTCGTCGTCAGATGGCGAGGCAAGGCCTTTTTCGATGGCATTTTTTGCAGATGTATAGCCCTGCAAAAAATTGCTTGCAACCGAAGACGTTGCTTTTGCAATGCCTGATATCGCGGTTTTTGCAGCTTGGTCAAGTGTGGTTGAAACGCCCGCAGCCTGCGCAGAAATTTTTGAAACATCACTGAGAATATCCTCGGTTGCTTCAAGCTGACGGTTAATAGTATCAAGCGTTTGGCTTGATTTAAGTGCAAGTGGCTCAAGCTGAACAATCGTTGGATGCAAATCATCAAGTGCAGCATCAAGCTTTTGAACAACAGGCTGCACCTGCTCGCACGTTTCGCACGTAGTATCAACAAGGCGACCTATATCACTTCTAATACGACGAAGGGTTAAAATTGCCTCGATAAGCGCAAGTATCAAGACAAGCACACATGCGCATATCGCCACTATAATCAGTATATTTGTATCCATAGTGCATCCGTTCGATCAAAGGTACAGCCACATCAAATTTGGCATGTTTACTATGTTTATTGTACCAATTATTTGTCATGTGAGGCGCGCGCATTCTTTTTAATGCGTTTAAGCTCGTTATCTCTCCATGCTTCCCACCCACGCGCGGACGGCGCATAAAAAGCCCCTTCGTGCAAACCTTCAGGTAAATATGTTTGCTTCACCCAACCATCAGGATAATTATGAGGATAAAGATACTCGCCGTAGGTTTGTGAACCCACGCGGTGACGATCACGCAGGTATGAAGGCACTTCTCGATAGGGGCCTTTTTTTACCTCGGCAAGAGCCGCATCAATACCTGCCTCAGCAGCGTGAGATTTAGGCGCCAGTGCACAATAAAGTGCTGCCTGCGCAAGGTTTATGCGACATTCGGGATAACCTATGGTACGAGCTGCGTCCATAGCGGCAGCTGCCACGCAAATTGCTCCTGCATCGGCATTGCCAATATCTTCTGACGCGCAAATCAAAATACGGCGCGCAATAAAAATAGGATCTTCACCTGCGTCAATCATACGTGCAAGCCAATACAGCACTGCATCGGGATCTGAGCCGCGCATCGACTTAATAAATGCCGAAATAATATCGTAGTGCATATCCTGCTGCTTATCATAAGGTAAGCCGCGCGCTGGATTAGCCAGCTTAACGTGCTCTAACGTAATAAGAATAGGTTTTGACCCGTCTTGCGCATGAATATCTGATGCATTGGGGCGCGCTACTTGAGAAGCAAGTTCAAGCGAGGTAAGCGCTGCGCGCGCATCGCCTGCCGACATATAAATCAAAGCCTGTAGTGCACTCTCATCAAGCGTAAAGCAATTATTCAAACCGCGCGAATCCGTTAGGGCACGCGCGATAATGCAGGCAATGTCATCATCGCTTAGGCGGGTAAGCTCGATAATTTTGCTTCTGCTGATAAGTGCCGAATTCACTTCAAAATAAGGATTTTCGGTTGTTGCGCCAATTAAAATAACGTCGCGATTTTCTACGCCCTTAAGCAAACTATCCTGTTGCGAACGAGAAAAACGATGTATCTCATCGATGAACATAATTGTTTTTACATTTGTGGTGAGAAGGCGACTGCGCGCTTGTGCAAGCTCTTCGCGAACGTCTTTTACGCGCGCAAGCAGTGCCGACAAGTCTACAAAATGCGCCGAACTTGTATGAGCAATAATTTGAGCAAGCGTGGTTTTACCAGTTCCAGGAGGTCCATATAAAATGATGGATGATAAAATATCGCGCTCAATTGCCAGTCGTAACCACGAATCTTTACCGATACACGCTTTTTGACCCACAAACTCATCAAGCGTACGCGGACGCATACGCACAGCAAGCGGAGCATTACTGTTACAAGACATAACCTGTGGCTTGTGAGCAGACGAACTCATATCCGCTGGCTTCGCAGCAGTTGCACTCTGCGATGAATTATTTGAATCGTTCATTAAATCAAAAAGCGTTTGCATAGCCTAAGCCCTAACCGTAAAGATAGCTGCTAGTATTCAAAACGGTGAAAACGAGGATATGAGGGAAATATATCCTGCGAATCTGGCAACAAATGCCTGCACAAATCTATAAAATACGAATCCGTCATCGACGCAATAAAATCGGTAACCGTTTGTATAGGATTCTTTTGCCATGCATACTCATATCCATAATGGGAAAGATGCTGCGAGACAGGCTCAATATGGTGACGATAAATAATTGAGTGCTTATCATTGCGCTCCACAGCATCCAATTCGTGTTCAAATACCTGTTGAAACAGCTGCTGTATATGTTGGCCAAATTTGCCGTCAACCTCGGCTGTCATGTAAATCTTGTCATAGTTTTCTTTTTTTGCCCGAGCAAGCTCACAAAACGCCTCATCAGAAAGCTCAATGTGATCTTTTCCTAAACTATGCTCAACACAATCGGCAACAAAAGCACTGAGCGCCCACGAGTTATATGTTCCACCAAGACCATCGGAAAAACTACGCTCGTCACAAAGACCAGCTAAAATAGCGTCTTGGCGATCTTTACCTACATAAGCAATAATATCGCACAGGCGCACGACACAACCTTCAAGTGTCATCGGACGAAGCGTATTAATATATGTTTCGCCTTCGTGCCACGCACGCGCCACCATATGGTCATACGCATCAAAAGATGAAAGATTACTGGTTTTAATAACCTGCTGCTCAAATTCGCCGTTATGACAAATAATACCGTCTAACACCTGTAAAGAAAGATTGCGCTTGTAAAGCGTGTCAAGCGAGCGAACACTTTGTACATTGTGAAAAAAATAACCTCCGGTATATGCATGATAGATTGAGCTTACATAGCGCTCTCCAATATGACCAAACGGGGTGTGACCAATATCGTGACCCAATCCAATTGCTTCAATCAAATCGAGGTTAAGTCCAAGCGCACGTCCAATATCACGCGCAACACGGGCTACCAGTTGTACATGAAGATTGCGGCGTGTTAAATCGTCGTTAGAACGAAACGAAAAAACCTGCGTTTTACCTGCAAGACGATTATATGCAGGAGTATGAATTATTTTCTCTACATCACGAACAAATGCTGGCCGTAATATGCTTTCGTGATCCTCATCAACGTCGCGACGAATAACCGCCGTATCAGGTGTTGCATACGCACTCACACGATGGTTTTTGTGCATATCCTTAATTTGATCCGCGCAAGCGCGCGTAAGCTCACCTGTTAGATGAGGTGCATACGGGTTTGTTTGTATCACGATAGAACTCCTTATTATCGTCTTGATCTTTTAATTCTATCCAAACTTCCAAAGCATCATCGCAAACTTCTACGCCAAGGCTTCTTTGCAGCGCAATACTTTCTGTATTTCCCTGTTTAATCTCAAGCCAAGCTGTATCGCCACGATCTAAAAATTGGTTGATTTTGTACGATTCTAACGCCTTTCCCCAACCTTTTCGTCTAAAGGGCTCAAACACTTCTAGCATACCAATTGCACCATATTCATGCTCGCCAATATAGCCAACCAGCATATCATGATCAAATGCACCCACAATACAGCCACGGCGCAAAAGTTGAATATACTGCTCATCAGTATACGAATCGGCATACCTATACGTTTTCTTAATAGTGTCAAGATAGCTTTCGTCTAAAGGCTTTATCACGCGATGAGCACTCATACGTCGCTTTTTTGAAGAGGTATACACGCCAATATAATAAACGTTTGAACTCTCGTATGAATCAAGCGACGAGAGTGCCTCTAACAGATGATAATTTGTTAAGCAGACGGCTCGTGTAGAGCCAATCACCTGCATAAGCATGCGCGCACGCTGGGCGTTACTTGACCACAACATATCACAGCCATTAGATAGGCCCAATAAAACGCAATCATCGTCAACATATTTTACGACACCTAAGCCACGCCTGAGCGCTTCGCGCAGACCTAGAACCCCTTGCACTGCGCACGAGCGATCTTTTTTATTGGTCGTACCAGCACAAACTTCATCTAAGAGAGTAAGAGCACGCGAACGCGCGGACGCTTGCAATGAAGGTGTAGAGCTCAACTGGTAAGACGAATACACCAAAGAAAAGCGCTCATAAAGCTCACGAGAACCATGCACACCAGGATGACCATAATAATCGGCCATCATCGTATTTTTATGAGAAAGCAGGCGCAAACCATCAACAAACACCAGATTGTCATAGCACCTACACTGAGCCTGTATCCAGGACGAAACTTGATTAAAACAGCTCAACTTATGAGGAGGATACATATCGGGCGTATGCCACATAGGCGAAAGCACAAAGATTGGAACCTGCGGGAATACATGAGTGAGCTCAACAAAATACGCGTGAATGTCTTTATGAACCAAACGCGCTAAACACGGCTCATAGCGATAGTTGGCGCCCAACTCAACAATAATAACCTGCGGATTTATAAACTGAGATAAACCGTAGAGCAAACCCGGCTGAAACACCTGACCGCCAATAGACTGATTCATAACTTCTAAGTTGTGAGTTTGCGCAAATGTATGTACCCACACACGTGCTGGATCACCTGTAATAAAACCTTGCGAAATGGAATCGCCTAATACTAAAAGTTGCGGCTTGTGTTCAAGCGGGCGCACGAACGTTCCGTTTGCATATATCGAACGAATAATACAACCACGAAGCGCAGGTAAGTGGATACAAACTTTATGTACGCCACCAAAGCCTGGAAGCTGCACGCTCCCAACAAGTGGCATATCCTGCGGATCTTCAAGTAATAGATTGATGTAGCTATTGTCAGCAACATTCACAGGTGGAATATGGCGTCCATCAATATCAACAGACACGCCATCATATAGAGCGTGCAAGCTTTGCGATGAGACGATCTCATCACATTCGTGAACTTGTTGCATCCGCTTAGCAATGTCGAGCATTGCTCGCGTACCTGATGGTTCCTCATCCAAACGCAGCTCAACAAAAATTTCTGACGAGTCGGTTTCAAACTGTAAGGTAATGCCTGCACATGTACGTGCCATCTGCCGAAACAAACCAGGGTGCCATGCGCGACAAGAACCCAACGCGCGAAATTGCTCATGCGTAAAACGCCACGGACGATACCATGACTTTAATTCTGGCGCGACACGCACGGCACCACAGACAAAATCCTTTGCAGCAACGCAGAGGGGCTGTGCCCCCAATCTCCCTTGTTTTATGCGCTCGTCTAACGTCATACCTTTGAATATCTTTCATACAAATAGTAGCTATTACCTGATTGAAGCGCGGCTGCGCATAGGAGCCCAATTTATGCGAAGCGAATGTAACTTAGCAAATACCTTGAGCCATCATAGCTGCGGCAACTTTATTAAATCCGGCAATATTTGCACCTTGCACAAGATTGTCTTCTTGGCCAACTTCGGCAGCTGCTGTAGTTGCAGCTACAAATATATCATGCATAATATCGTGTAATTTGGCGTCAACTTCCTCAAACGTCCAAGAAAGGTGTTCGTGGTTTTGGCTCATTTCCAAGCCCGAAACCGAAACTCCGCCTGCATTTGCAGCTTTACCTGGCGCAAAATATACACCATTTTGCATAAGGTAAGTTGTTGCCTCCAAGGTTGTTGGCATATTTGCGCCTTCAACAACAAACTTTGTACCATGTGCTACCAGCTGTTTTGCATCGTCTAAGCCCAGCTCGTTTTGCGTTGCACAAGGAAGCGCAATATCACAAGTTTCTCCCCAAGGACGCATGCCTGCATGATAGCTTGCATGTGGACGAGCCTTAACATACTCACTTATACGCGCACGACGAACCTGCTTTATGTCTTTCAGCAAGTCAACATCAATACCTTGCGGATCCATAACATAGCCCGAAGAATCCGAAACCGTAATAACATGCGCGCCAAGCTGCGTTGCTTTCTCAACGGCATAGGTTGCAACATTGCCAGCACCCGAAATTGCTACCGTTTTACCTGCAAGTTGCGTATTTTTGTGGTTAAGCATTTCGTTAAGGAAATAAATGGCACCATAACCTGTTGCTTCGGTACGCGCCAGCGATCCACCAAACGATAAACCTTTTCCTGTAAGCACACCTGACCACGTGTTAGTAAGACGTTTATATTGACCAAACAAATAACCAATTTCGCGGCCGCCAACACCAATATCACCAGCTGGCACATCGGTATCTGGACCTACATGTTTAACGAGCTCGCACATAAAGGATTGACAAAAACGCATGACCTCGGCATCGGACTTACCTTTGGGGTCAAAGTCTGCGCCACCTTTGCCACCACCCATAGGAAGTGTGGTAAGACTATTTTTAAAGGTTTGCTCAAAACCTAAAAACTTAAGAATGCTCAAATTAACCGAAGGGTGAAAACGCAGACCACCTTTGTATGGTCCTATTGCCGAGTTAAACTGAACGCGATACCCGCGGTTAACTTGTACCCTACCGCTGTCATCTACCCACGGAACACGAAACATAATAATGCGTTCGGGCTCTACAAGGCGTTCAAGCAGCGATTGCTCCTGATATTCGGGATGTTTATCAAGGACGGGTTGTAATCCCGTAAGAATTTCGGTTGCAGCTTGGATAAACTCGGGTTGTGTGCTGTAGCGGTTTTTGAGATCGGTAAGAACCTTTTGAGAATAATTCATGGTTGAACAGCTCATATATCTCCCATCAATTGATTGTTAGTCTATAATTTTATAAAACTAACGTTGTAAAACTAAAGCTGATATACCCTTTACATAAGGAATAATTCAGACCTTTTCATTATAAGACGTAATGAGGCGTTGTGGAAAGATGTACCAATTTTGAAGGATGATTTTCTCACGAAAAAGATACTTGCCTCAAAAGGCAAACTATTTTATACTAGTCAAGCGGTCACGGGGTGTAGCGCAGCTTGGTAGCGCATCTGCTTTGGGAGCAGAGGGTCGCTGGTTCGAATCCAGTCACCCCGACCATTTTTTTGTGCGGCGGTAGTTCAATTGGTAGAGCATCAGCCTTCCAAGCTGATTGTTGCGGGTTCGAGTCCCGTCCGCCGCTCCATATTTGGAGTTTTTTGTAATCTTTTTTATAGTCTTTTCTCATTTTTACAATTTTACGTAATGAGCAAACTTTTGTAAAAACCGTTTCTTATGTGATTAGCGCAGTTTAATTTGTAATTTTTCCAATCCTTTTAATAAAGGTAACTCTTAAGCAAGCCTCTTGAATTCTTTTCAGCGTAAAAATTGTTCATAATAGTTCATAATTGTTCACAAAAATAGAAAACTCATGATTCATACGTATCAAAGTCGGCTAAAATAAAAGGTAAAGCAAACAACAAGGGAGAGTTATGCCTAATCTTAATCTGGGACGAACACTCGTTATTGCAAACCCCGCTTCGCACAGCGGAAAGGGTCACATGGCGGCAATGCGCGCGCGGAGATTTTTTAATTCGTACTCTTCCATCTCAACTTCTTTTGAAATGTTGCTTACCAAAGGCCCAAAAGACGCTACACTCATGGCAGAAGACGCACGCAACTACGACACGGTTATTGCCCTGGGCGGCGATGGTGTTATCCACGAAACCATAAACGGGCTCATGAACATTCCGCGCAACGAGCGCCCTACACTTGCCGTTATTCCTATGGGTTCGGGCAACGATTTTGCTCGAACTTTAAACGCAACCTATAACGCGCCTGATACCTCACTAGCCGAAATTTTTTCTGGACATCACTGCAACTTTGATTTGGGAAAAATTACTAATGAACAGGGAGAATCTACCTATTTTATGGAAACCCTCTCCTTTGGTTTAGATGCTGCCGTATCTGTTGATACTACTATTCGACGTGCTGACCATGCAAAACAAGAAGGTTCTGCATTATTTGCCACGTCAGGCCTCAAAATTATGGCACGCGGACATAAAGGGTATCAAGCACATCTTAGTTTAAGTACCAATCAAAGCTATGACTTGCCTTGCATTGTACTGGTAGCAAATATTGGTCCAACCTATGGCGGCGGCTTTATGATTTGTCCTGACGCCAAGCCTAACGATGGTTTGTTGAGCATGTGTTTTAATACTAAACGTCCTTCGATTCCCCATTTACTGGCGCTTTTTGGACTTGCGCGAACAGGTTTACACACGCGTTCAGGCATTATCACCACTGCCGAAGTTACCTCATTTGAAGTAAGTTTTAGTGATCCGCTGGTACCTTGTCAAACAGATGGCGAAGTATTCCAAGGCCAAAGCTACAAAGTTAGCATTTGCCCACATGAGCTTGATGTTATTGTGCCTGCTCAATGCCGTTGGTAGATTTACTAAAAAACGCTGCTGACAGGATTGTAAGCAGCGTTTTAAATAGGATTTTGTAATGTCATCGGCAGCGTTTGCGTGCTTATTTATAGAGAATTCTACACTTTAAACTCCCTACAACAATCTTATAAAAAATCTTGACGATTCCATGCTGATTATTCAACACATCCATTAAACTATAAGAAACGTAGCAAACAGCGCGTGTACCCATAAACTTGGAGGTAACTATGTCACACGAAATTTCGCGTCAATTCATCCAAGGCCTTCCTAAGGCAGAGCTTCATCTACATATAGAAGGTACGCTTGAACCCGAGCTTAAGCTTAAGCTTGCTCAGCGTAATCAAATTGATATTGGCTTTGATAACGTTGAAGCAATTAAAAGTACCTATAATTTTTCTGATCTTCCATCTTTTTTAGATGTGTACTATGAAGGTATGGAAACCCTGGTAACCGAACAGGATTTCTATGACCTTGCATGGGAATACCTGCTCAAAGCTCAGGAAAACAGCGTACGCCATGTTGAGATATTTTTTGATCCTCAAGCACACGCCGCACGTGGAGTTGAATGTCAAGATGTTTTTCTGGGGTTACTGCGCGCATGTAGCGATGCACGTGCTTTAGGCGTAGACGCAGAGTTAATCATGTGCTTCCTGCGCGATTTTAGTGCCGAAAGTGCACGAGCTACCATGGAAGCTTTTAAGGACTTTGCCGATCATCTCATAGGTATTGGTCTTGATTCTGACGAACACAATAATCCCCCACTTAAATTCTTTAACCAATTTACATCCGCACGAGAACTAGGGCTTCATGTTACCGCTCATGCCGATATAGATCAAAAAGATTCCATTGAGCATATCAAACAGCTTCTTGAAATCATTGACGTAGATCGCATTGACCACGGAACCAACATCGTTGAAGATCCTGATTTGGTTGAGTTGGCTGCAAAGCGCGGTGTTGGTCTTACATCATGTCCTATTTCTAATACCTTCTGTGGCGGTGGTACAAAACAAAACGAAGTAAAGGATTTGCTGAATCACGGTGTACAAATATGCATTAACTCTGATGATCCCGCATATTTTGGTGGCTACATCTGCGATAACTACGAAGTTCTTGCACAAAGTGGTATGTTTACGCGCGAAGATATTATTGAGCTTGCTAAAAATAGCTTTAGAATGAGCTGGATTTCCGACGAACGTAAAGCTTTATATCTACAAGAAATTGACGCTTATGTTGCTCACTGGGATGAAACACACGCCTAAAGGCAACCGCATATAAGTACGTACAGGCGCGCTCATGCGCAAAATAAAGCCCTAAGAACAAATGTTCTTAGGGCTTTAATCCTATAGCAACACCACTACACGTGAGCAAAACCTTACACGCACGGCTGCATGCGCATCACAAAGGGCTTAACGAGCAGCAGCTTGAAGCGCAGCCTTAACTTCGGCAGCAGTCTTAAGACACATAACTTTCTCGGTAAGTGCATCGGCCTCTGCTTTTGTCCACGCAGAAATAATACGACGTGTACGAAGAATTGAAGGAGGATTAACCGAAAACTCATTTAAGCCAAACGAAATAAGTACAGGAATGAGCAGCGGATCTGCAGCAGCTTCACCACACATACCAACCATAACACCCTTTTCGTTACCAGCAGAAATAATACGCTTAAGCGAACGCAGGACTGCCGGTTGATATACGTCATACAGATATGCGACACGATCATTTCCACGGTCAGCGCACATAGTGTAACCAATTAAGTCATTAGTACCAATAGAGAAGAAGTCACACTCATCTGCCAAATTGTCGGCAATAAGAGATGCAGCAGGAGTCTCGATCATCGTACCAATTTCGATATCTTTGTTATAAGCAATACCGCGTTGATCGAGGTCTTCCATACACTCTGCAACAAGCGCGCGAGCTTGACGAACTTCGTCAAGACAGGTAACAAGCGGCAACATAATTTTAATATCACCAAAAGCTGATGCACGCAACAAAGCTGTAAGCTGAACCTTGTACTGGTCGGCATTGTTTAAGCAATAACGAACGGCGCGGAATCCCATAAATGGATTATCTTCTTTTTGCAAGTGCAAATAAGGAATATTTTTATCGCCACCCACGTCAAGCGTACGAATGATAACAGGTTGATTCTTCATACGAAGTGCTACTTTTTGGTATGCAGCAAACTGTTGGTCTTCACTTGGAAGTTCGGGAGCGTCCATGAAAAGAAATTCGGAACGGAAGAGACCAACACCTTCGGCATCATGCTCAACAGCAGCATTGGCATCGTCGGGATTACCAATATTGGCAACCAGGAGAACCTTGTCGCCATCACCGGTAACCGTCTCTTTACCGCGATACGATTCCAACGCAGCTTTTTCGCTTGCAAACACTGCAGCTTTAGTACGATATTTTGTAAGTTCAGCATCGCTTGGATCATCAATAACGCGACCACGAGATCCATCAACGATTACCATATCACCTGTTTTAACGGTTTTTGTAACATCTTTGACCGAAAGAACTGCAGGAATTTCCAAAGCACGCGCAATAATTGCGGAGTGAGAAGTACGACCACCAGTTTCGGTAATGATACCTGCAACATTTTTCTTATCGATATCTGCAGTCATAGATGGCGTAAGCTCGTGCACAACTACAATGGAGTGCTCGGGCAAGCTGGATAAATCAACAACCTCTTTACCAAGCAAATCTGCCAAAATACCAGTTTTAACATCGGCAACATCTGCTGCGCGCTCGCGGAACAACTCATCTTCCATATTTGAGAACATATTGAAATACATATCATATGCTTCGCTTACGGCTTGTTCTGCACACATACCCGAATCAATAGAAGAATTGATAGTTTCTTTAATGCCATCGTCTTCTGCAAATTCAATGTGAGCGCCCATAATAGCTGCAGATTCTTTACCAACCGTACGCGTCATACGCTCGATTTGCGCGTTTGTTTGATCGATAAATTTTTGTAACGCCTGTGCATAACGCTCCTTCTCTGCCGCTAAATCTGTTGGTGCGGTAGGGGTAAACGATAAATCGGGAGCAACTGCAACTTGTGCAACTCCAATACCATAACCGTCAGATGCGTTAATTCCTTCAAACATGCAAATCCTCCTTGTGGCCGGCACATATGAATGACATAGAACAATACCAATTTATTAAAAATAAATTACCTTATTAGTTATTTGCGATAAGCGCATCAAGTTCTGCACTAATGCGATCGATTGTTGCACGATTTGCAATACCCTTGCTTGCTGCAGTAGCAGTACCACATGCAGATGCAAAGCGCAATGCTTCATCGTAAGAGGCGCCTGCTTGAGTCTTTGCAACAAAACCAGCAACCATTGAGTCTCCAGCGCCTGTTGCGTTCTCAAGCTTAATTTTTACGGTTGGGCAAATATGAATTTCGTTATGTTCGTCAATAAGCAGCGATCCATGACCACCACAAGAAACGATAACATTTTGCGCGCCTTGATCGTGAAGCTTTTGCGCATAGGGAATACAATCTTCAGGTGTTTCGGGTGAAGCATCAAAAATACGGCCAACTTCGTGATTATTGGGTTTGATAAGGAATGGATGCGCAGGAAGTGATTTTAAGAGCAATGCACCGGGTGCATCCACAACAAAGCGTACGCCTCTATTTTCGAGACGTTTCATGATAATATCGTACATGTTTTCGGGAAGTGATTTTGGAATGGAGCCCGTAAGGATAAGCGTATCACCTTGTGCAATGCATTCAAGACGCTCAAGAAGCTCGTCTACTTTATCGGGGGTAATAACAGGACCCATACCATTACACATGGTCATAACAATGCCGTTAAGCTTTACATTAATACGCGTAAAACCTTCTTTAAGACGAACAAAATTAGCAGATACGCCATTGTCCTGCAGCGTCTTAATGAGATAGTCGCCCGTAAATCCGGCAGCAATACCAAAGGCAACGTTAACAACTTTGAGTTCGTTTAAAAGCGTTGATATGTTGATACCATTACCACCGCAATAAACCTCTTCGCTTGAAGATCTATTAGTAAATCCCATGTCCAAACTAACAGGGTGCATAACATAGTCAATCGCAGGATTGAGGGTAACTGTATAAATCAACGCAAACTCCTTCCATTACACATTCGTATTTTATTATGACTCATAATATACATAATGTAACGAGAAACTCCTAAAAAATATGGACTTATGCATATAACTAACAAATGCATAAGTCCATGCTTAAATTCTGGTGCTCCCTAGGCGATTCGAACGCCTGACCTGCGGTTTAGAAGACCGATGCTCTATCCAACTGAGCTAAGGAAGCTAATAACACTACCATACTAACATGTATTTTTTAAATTAGGAACACCAATATAAAGTTTTTTTAGATATGCGACGCAATAAGCGTCATATCCCCTTCCAATTGCAGCGTTGAGCACAATGCCGTCACGATGACATGAGATCCGCGCTTAACCGAAAGACCTGCAATACTGCCTTCACCCTCAACAACACTTACACATAAAAATGGCGCCGATTGGGCAAGCGCGCGCGACCCGTTTACACGTATACGCAAAATGGTATAGCGAGGACAAACACACAGCTTGGTTACTCCATCATGCTCGGGAGCATGCACGGCACCTGAAGACAATAACGGCGCATGATAGTTGATAACGTCTAAACTTTTTTCCATATGAAGTTCACGAAGGCTGCCATCTTTTTGACGTCGATCATAATCATAAACACGATAGGTAATATCGCTTGATTGTTGAGTTTCTAATACCATAGTTCCAGCTTTTATAGCGTGAACACATCCTGGATCGATTTGGAAAAAGTCGCCTTCATGAATTGGCACTTCGTTAAGCACATCTTTCCATGCACCCTGCTTTACCAATTGAGCAAATTCCTCGCGGGAGCGCGCTTTTTGACCCACAATAATAGTTGCGTCTGGCTTGGCGTGTAACACATACCAACATTCACTTTTACCAAGAGAATTATGCTCATGGACGCGCGCATAAGCATCGTCTGGATGCACTTGTATGGATAAATCGTCTTCGGCATCAAGAATTTTAATGAGCAGAGGAAATCTATCAGAATCTATATTGCCAAACAGCTCAGGATGCGAATCCCATACCTGCGAAAGCGTATTTCCTGCAAGAGGGCCTGCCGAAAGTTTGCAATCCCCATGAGGGTGTGCAGAAATTGCCCAGCACTCACCTATACGGCCATCAGGTATTGCGTAATTAAACTCGGTTTCAAGGTGACGTCCACCCCAAATTTTTTGGTGAAATTCTGGGTTTAAACAAAGAAGCTCAAGATTTGCAACTGCTGAACACATCGACTGATCTTGCGATGCAACACATTCACTCGAATTCATAAGCAACCTGACCTTTTATAGCAACTTATAGTATCTTTGGTGATAAAACTCTTTCACCTCTATTACAAGCTCAACACAAGCTCAACGCATAAAAAGCTTTTCCCTTAGTATACACATGCCTTTACCATGGTTAATGGTTTACTCAAATGCTCGATAAAAGTGCACAAAGTAAAAAGACAGCTACAAAAAAGCGCATGTACACGATGGTACATGCGCAATAACTTGCTATATGCCAATGCAGTAAACTCTGTTATGCCTCAAGCCCTTTGTTGATGAGCGCAGCGATTGCAGCTTGGTCTTCACTCTCCAAAACAGAAGCACGGAACTTCTCGTCCATGAGCAAAACAGCAACCTTAGACAGAAGCTGCAAGTGAGTGGTACCAGCCTCTTTGGAAGGTACAAACAATGCAATAGCCGCACGAACAGGCTTTTTATCCATGCTTTCCCATGCTACATCGCCACTAAATTTAACAACAAGCACGGTTGCTTTCTTGATAGCATCACACTTTGCATGAGGAATTGCAAAACCATCCATCATGCCCGTGGTACCCTCTGCCTCGCGCGCTTTAAATGCATCAAGAACACTTTGTTCATCATCAGCAACGCCAAGCTCACAAGACTTCTTTGCGAGAAATGCCAAAACTTCATCAACAGTTGTCGAAGAATTTTGCAGAAAGACATGTGAAGATTGTACAAAATCGCTCATATTTAAGCCCCTTATCTTATAAGCAGTGTGTATACATATAAGACTATATACAAGACTTGTATACCTTTTTGTATGACACACGAAACGTAGCAACTTTTTATATTTCCTACAAATTATAGCAAATACTTATAAGCTCTTTAGCCTTAATGGGACGAATTGCAAGACACCACAAAAGCTTTATGTGCAAGACAATACAATTATGAAAGAACCTTGTTACCGTTGTTTTTGTACTCGTAGGCTTTAAAGATTACATAAAGTATACCGCCTACAACTGCTCCAACAACAATAGAAAGTACCCACCAAAGACCGCCATCAACTACGGGCAATACCAAGAATCCACCGTGAGGAGCTGGGTCGTGTACCGCAAACAACAAAGAACCAATGGCACCAATAGAAGAACCAAGCATCATAATGGGCATAACTGGCCAAATGTTTTTGGTCATAAAAGGAATTGCACCTTCGGTAATGTGCGTACAACCCAAGATAAAGTTAACAAGTCCAGCATCGTGATCTGACTGTGAGAAATATTTCTTGCCTACCACAACGGCAAAGGTGGTAATTAATGGAGGAACAATGCAAGCAGCCGAAACCGCAGCCATAAAGTTTGTACCAAATGCATACGTGTCAGTACCAATACCTGCAGCAAGAGCCTCGCCTAAGAAGAACGTACCCGTAACATACGCAGCTTTATTAACAGGGCCACCCATATCAAAAGCGCACATACAACCAATAGCCAAGCCCAAAACAATAGGACCAGATGTTGACAGGCTTTTAAGCATGTTCATCATTGCAATATTGATAGCAGACATAGGTCCAGAAATTCCGAGCATAACTAATCCAACAATGAAGGTAGAAAGCAAAGGATATAAGAAGATAGCTTTAAGACCGTTGAGATTATGAGGAAGTCCTGCAAGCAGTTTTTCGAGGCCTAAAATAACATAACCAGCAAGGAAACCGCCGATAATACCACCCAAGAATCCAAAGCCAACACCATGACCGCCTGCGTCAATTAAACCTTCTGGACTTACAGGCAAACCTTGAATAGCAATCATACCAGCTATAAAACCTGGTACCAATGCAGGACGCTTACCAATAGATTCTGCAATATAGGCTGATAAAACAGGAACCATTAAGCCCATTGAAATGCCACCGATGTACTTAAGCATAGCTGCAAAGCTATTATAATCGGGAGCAGTTGAACTAAATGATGTAATTCCCCATAAGAATGAAACTGCGGTTAAAACACCACCAGCTACTACAAAAACAAGCATGTGGCTAACACCATTCATCAAATGCTTGTAAATGATGTGTCCAATAGACTCTTTTTCTTCAAAAGTGTCTGCAGGCGCAGCTGCAGCAGCTTGAGCTGAAGCAGCATCTTCATGTACAACCTTTGGCTGAGCAGATAACGCACGATCAATCAACGCTTGGGCTGCATTAACATCTAAACATTTTGAAACACCTACCGAAACGCATGGTTTGTTAGCAAAACGCTCTTCTTGAACGTCTTTATCAGCAGCAATAACAACAGCTTTTGCCGATGCAATCTCTTGAGCAGTTAAGCCGTTTTCGACTCCTATCTGTCCATGAGTTTCGACCTTTATGGTGAGGCCCTTTGCAGCTGCTGCATCTTCAAGTGCCTTTTTAGCCATATAAGTATGAGCAATACCGCTAGGGCAACCTGTAGCAGCAACTATGTCAAAGCTTTGCTCAGCCATACAATCACTTCCTATCAAAGCGCGGATTATGAGCGCTTATAGTACGTTGGCAAAACACCTTTTCATTTGCCCCTTTACGTGCGACTTTGAACTGATTTGCCCAACAACTACAAGCCTTAGGTCTCAATGGTAACATATTTTACGAAACATATTTACCTGTGCATTTCAGGGGGAAACTTATACCGTTCACGTTGGAACATCCAGGTAAACAGCTTGCGTTCTGTACAGGGCAAGACAATTTTTTCGTGCATCTGTATGCAATAGTTCCTATTTAGATAACCACTACGATATAATGAAACTATACCTAGGAGCTACCTCATAAATTACGTAATACATGAGTGTACAAGCAAAGGATCTACCATGGACAATGCAAATGAAACACAACAAATGAGTAAACCTAAAGCCGAGGACGCACCCGTAGATTTGGGGGCTCATCCTAAAGCCGAGGACGCACCCGTAGATTTGGGTGCTGCACTTACCAATCCTAAAGCTGACGCAGAAGAGCTTAACCAGCTTGAGCAAAATCTTTTTGTAACACGCTACTGTTCTGCTGAAATTGCAGGGTTTGGTATGTCCATAGATCCACAAGGAGCTGCTCAAACACGTTCAAAAGTATTAAGTTTGCTTGAAAACAGACGTCACGACCTACTGTGCTCACAAAATACAGCAGACCTGCTGGCACGGCTTAGTTGCCCAAGCGCCGTTCTAACGCAAACGCAAAAAGCACAGGTTGCCATTTTGCAGCATGACCGCCAAAAACTTGTGGACGTTCCAAGTGAGCTTGCGCAAAAATTTGCAGAACTTACGTGCATAGCCGATGACGCATGGCACAAGGCAAAAGCACAAAATTCATGGGAAATGTTCGCTCCCTATTTGAAACAAATTATTGAGACAATGAAAGAAATTGCACAGGCACGCGATAGTAAAAAAGACCCCTACGACGTGTGGCTCGATGAATATGAACAAGGAACAACACACGCGTTTTTGGACACATTTTGTGAAGAAGTAAAATCGGGAATTGCGCCTTTGCTTCACGATGTTTTGATTAAACAAAATAAAGGTTTTAGGCCAAATACCTCACTTTTTGCAGGTAAATTTGATATTATGCGACAGCGTCTACTTGCGCATGACATTATTGATCTTATGGGTCTCGATAAAAACCATGTACTTGTCGTAGATACCGAGCACCCATACTCAGATGCTCCTTCGATTAATTACGGCATTATTGCAACTCATCTCCATGAGCACGATGTGCTTTCAAATGTCTTTTCGATGTTTCACGAAGGTGGACATACGCTCTACGAAACAGGTGTTAATCCTGCCTATGACTGCACATCACTTAAAGGCGGCACATCGTATGGTATTCACGAATCTCAATCGAGATTCTTTGAAAATTACATTGCGCGCGACCGCAACTTTGCGCCACACATTTTGCGCTTGATGGCGCATCATTTTCAAGGTCAGCTTGGACGCGTTACACCGCAACAATTTTGGCAAGTTTCTAACGCGGTAAAGCCAGGGCTTATTCGTATGGACGCCGATGAACTAACGTATCCATTTCATATTATGATTCGATACGAAATTGAAAAACAGCTGTTTGCAGGTGAGTTAGATGTTGAGGACGTAGCTGCTACCTGGAATAAACTCTACAAAGAGTATCTTGGCGTGGAGGTAAGCGATCCTGCGCATGGAGCGCTTCAAGACATGCATTGGTCAAGTGGGTATTTAGGCTATTTCCCAGGCTATGCGGTAGGCGACGCCATTGGCGCACAGCTTAAGCACTCTATGATCGCTTCTGGTATTGCATGGGACGATGTGCTTGCCTCAGGTGATTTAGCTCCTATTCGCCTGTGGCTTAAAGACCATATCTGGAGCTATGGTCGTAGCCGCACGCCACATGAGCTCATCAAAGAAGCCAGCGGTGAAGCGCTTACTACTACGTACTACTTAGACTATCTTACGCAAAAATTTACCGCACTTTACAACTTATAATTTGAGGGTATAGCTTAGTAACATGGGTATGGTGTTAATATGCGATTAGTGCTTCAACGCGTGCAAGAGGCTCGCGTAGAAATCGACAATAACATAGTAGGCCAATGCGCACAAGGTCTTATGATTTTGGTTGGAATTGGACCAGACGATACGCGTGCAAGCGTTGAGGCTCTTTGCGATAAGGCACTGGGGCTACGAATTTTCAGCGACGCAGATGGAAAAATGAATCTTTCGATTAAAGACATCGACGGCGAAGTTTTAGCTGTAAGCCAATTTACGCTGTATGCCAACTGTCGCCACGGAAGGCGCCCCTCGTTTACCAACGCAGCAGCATTTGAGCAGGGACGCAGCCTGTACGAACATTTTTGTGCGTGCGTACAAGCACATCATATTCGCTGCCAAACAGGTGTGTATGGCGCAGATATGCAGGTACATCTTATAAATGATGGACCTGTTACCATCTGTTTGGATAGCGATATTGATTGCAAACACGTTTAATACTCATTGGATTTGCAGGACCGGTTAGACACTATAATACCTGCGTGCATAAACAACGTGAAAGGTTGATGATGTGAAAAAATTTATACAAGAATTCAAAGACTTTATTATGCGAGGCAATGTGGTAGACATGGCTGTTGGTGTCATTGTCGGAAGCGCTTTAACCTCAATTGTCAATTCTTTGGTAAATAACATCATCAACCCCTTTATAGTTTTTCTTACAGGAGGTCAAACCACTATTTCAGGTCTGGTAGTTCCAGGAACACATATAGATTTTGGCGCGTTTTTAAGCTCAATTATCAATTTCCTTATTGTGGCGTTTATCGTATTTTTGCTGGTCAAAGGCATCAATACCTTAAAGAAAGCAGGAGGGGAACTTATAGGAATTTCACTTGAGGAGAAACCCGAAACAATTGTACGTTGTCCTTTGTGCTACGAAAAAATTGATCAAAAGGCGCTGCGTTGTCCTCATTGCACGCAAGACATTAAAGATAGAGAAAAAATTATCGAAACAAAATAAGTGAACCCACACACATTTAACGCTTACCGTTGAGGCGAATGACATCCCAAAAATGATGGGAAGGCTCAGCATCCATAGGTCTCTGAAACTGCGCACATGTTGCATGTGTTCTAAAGTATTGTTGTCCAAAAGGATCGGTTACAGGAACAAATACACGCGGCGTAGATGCATAGTATTTTTGGGGAACGCGCATATCATGAGCGTTAGCAAGCGTATAACCCTTTGAACAGACCGCATGATACAAACCTGTTTGCTCATCGCGCGAACAATTACAAAAGATGCAATCACAACATGCAAAGCCCGACATTGCTACCCCCTATCCTGCAAAATACCTATGAACGTACCCCAAACGTTGTGAATCATAGTCTTATACCATAACTTGTAACACCTAGATTCTATGGTCATCTATCAAAGATTATACGGGTCATACCTATAAGAGGCAAGTTTACGCGCGGGCTCGTATGTATATAGATCATCAAGGTATTCATCTAATATTTCTACATCGCTTCACATACCTAATAGGATAACTTGCATAGTTTTGTAATAATTCGTATTATATGGAAGGTGTTTTATGCAAAACACGGTATCTGTAGGGCTCTTAAGGGAACATCATTGCCGAGCAATTCTAAAAAACATATGCTGGAAAACCTTCCACATATACATATGCCATCTCACAGCCACACCATTGTGAATTTAAGCAATGCACATGAATCTAAAAAATCTATGAGCGAAAATTTTGCTCATGACTTACATACCTTATTTGAAATTGGGAACGACAATCTATTTACCAGAGAGCATATAAAAGATACTCCCGAAGTTCCAACTCACGAAGATACCGATTCGCAGGTACCCGAAAGTGATTTATACGTTCCTGCAACCTATCTAGATACAACAACTATTCAAAAGTCTGCAATTCAAAAACTTAAGGATCTACCATTTCTTCTTAAAGCAATTGCAATTGCGCTTGTCTGCTCCATTCTTATTTCATCTACCATACTTACCCAATGCTTTGGACTCCTCAAAGGTCAAACCATGGATAACTATGTAGGTGTTTCAGTAGATGAAGCAACAGCAGAGCTACAAAGCAAAAATCTTAACGTTAAAGTGGAAGAACAGACAACTACCCTTAACGACCAAATTGGAAAGGTTATTGCAACAACACCGAGTTCGGGCGAAAACGTTATGCGTGGAAGTACCGTAATCCTCAAAGTTGGAAAATTGAGTCAAGACTCACGCGAAGTACCGTCGTTTATAGGACTTACCGAGCAAGACGCACTTAAAGCAATTGCTGACACCTCATTTTTTGTTAAAGACCACATTGAATACGAAGAAAATTCCGAAGTGGCAAAAGGTACAGTCATTGCCCAAGACCCTGCACCAGGAACTTTAAAGACAAAAGGAGCTTCTATCAAGCTCTATGTTGCGCAATAGTGCCACAAACCACAGCGGACACAGCATACACAGCGTATACGGCACACGCACAACAAAGCTCGTAAGCCACAAAATAGCAACACTCAACCTATCACGTAGATAATATCTGTATCATTCGGATTTTTGATTAAATGTACCGTCACTATAATTTATTTCGTATCCTAAAGCCGTGTTATAAACTTCTACTTCTTCATTGATTGTGCGGTCGCTTGAAAGCATATCAACCACCACGCTCCGTGGGACCAGTTCATCAGCTCTATAAAGTGCTGTAACTATGTAGTACACATATCCATCTGGATGTGATTTAAGCCACAGTCGAGTTTTTGCCTCACAATAATCCATCCCTCCTTTATCGTCGTGAGCACCCACATTTTGCATACGCGTGCCACATACAAGATTCTCAAGCTTTTCCTCACCGCCCAATGATTTTGCAAGCATATGACTTCTATTCCAAAACCAACCATGATACACACGACCTTGTGGTAACTCTATGGCAACTTTTTTGTTATACCCCCAACCACTAGGATTAGGGAGCTCTTCTCGTTGACGCTTACTGCCGTGCTGCATCATGTCATACGTTACGCAACCCTCAACTTTTACGGCTCTACCATACGCATCAAGCGGACTGTACACAACAGCACCCACAGGCACATCGCTATCAATATATGCACCCGAAACAACGCGCACATAATCGGGATAATGCTCACCAGACCACTGCGTAGGCTGAGAAAGGCGCACTTGTGGAGCGCGGCGCATATATGCTGGTTGCATCTGCGCAGGTAGAACATACGACAACGGTGTTGTAGTAAATCCATACCACGCAAACACAAGAGCTAATGCCATACCTATAAACGCACGAGGTAGTGATACATAAACCCTATGATGTCTCATACGAAAAGCTCCCTCACACAAAAAACCTCCCAAAGTCACACAAAGGCTTTGGGAGGTTTTATCGTACATATGATAGCGTGCTTAAAACTCACGCGTAACTTGCACAAAACTTGCTAACTAACACAAGCACAACCAATTTAGCGCACAGCATAACTACAACAGAGATGAACTTTCAATCATACGTACCGCGAACACATAATACTGTTGTAATGCGCATACAATTTATTCGCTCATGTTTGGCTATTGAGCGGCTATGTTCAAGGCTATTCGCTATCAGCTAAACGAACAATCATTTCGTAAATGTCTTGCGCACTATTAAAGTTTTCTGGGACGATCTCTTTTGCTGGAACAGATACATCAAACTCATCATCAATTGCAGAGATAACAGAGAGAATGTCAAAAGAATCCAATATTCTATTGTCTACCAACTTGTCCTCGGTAGAAAAATCAACCTCATCATTGATATCAGAAAGCATTGCAATTACTGCATCAAGTGTAATGTCATCCATGACGTGCTCCTTTGAGATAGACCACTATTTACCCGCGTTTTGCGGACAATTATATACATTTGTTGGTATAAAATCACGTGCCAATTCGTAAACACCATGCGCTTTACGAATGACAATGCGAGGCATATCTCTACTTAAGAACAAATACATTGCCTCGGTGATAGAATACGCACCTATATGTTGAAAAGCAAGTATATCATTTAAACCAAGCGAAGATTCATATTCTCTTACCAAAACATCCGAAGTAGTGCACAAGCTTCCGCATAACGTCCATGAACTGGTAAAACGGCCGCCTTTGCTCTCATCAGCCTGCGCAAAAGGCTGCGGCTCTTCAGGCGTAGACTGCGCTTGTGTAGATAACGCCGATTTTGGCTGCGCCTCATCCTCGCACGCAGACACATCAAGACACGTTGCTTGTTGCTGGCTCACATTGATGATAGACGGACATTTTAACCCCATCATTTGACCTAGATAAGACACATGATTAATGCCACCATCAATAAATGCATAGTTTGTTTTTGTGTCCTGACCATGCTTAATATCAACAATACGCGTAAGGTAGGTTCCGCATTCGCTTGCAAAAAAACGACCCATTTCAACCGTCAGCGGTACACGATTTGCTATTCGTTGCAATGTGGGTGCAAGCTCTTTTGCAGGCAAAAGCGTATCAGAGGCATCTTGATCGATAAAATAGGGATATGCAAGGCCAGGGCCGTATTCCAAACGCTGGCATTTCCAATTGTACTTGCTTTCAAGTTCATCGATAAGCGCTTCTAAACGAACTAATTCTTTTTCTTGGTGCGTGAGTTTTTTACGCTGAGTTCCAACAAAATAATGAATACCCACAAACGAACAATGCATAAATTGCGCGCGATTATTTATAAGGCGCTCCAGATCGTCTTGGCACATACCAAACTGACTACCTGCATTAAGACGCAATAAAACGCGTACAGGTGATTTTGAAAGCAGACCTTCTTGGTCTAACTTTGCCGCTTCGCGTTCAATAAGCAATGCTTGCAAAACCGATTCGGCTGTACAAACACCCACGCCATAGCGCAGCGCAGCTTGTATATCATCCGTTTGTTTGCAAACACCTGAATACACAATGGCTTTTGGATCTACATGCAAACGTTTACAGATTTCCAACTCGCCAGGGCTACAAACCTCAAGCTTAAAGCCACATGCTTGTGCAGCTTTTGAAAGAAAAGGATTGGCCTTAATGGAATAGCACAAATCAATTGAAGTACCCATGATCTTTTTAACATGCTCAAGACGTTGCTTAAAAGCCTGTTCATCAAGGACATAGGTGGGCGTGGCATATGTTTGTGCAATTGTTGCAAGTTCTTGTATATCCATATTGTTTCCTTATTTTTTCATTAAAGCTTGACGATCAACTTTGCCGTTTTTAGTAAGGGGCAACTTCTCAAGTGCCTCAAGTGTATTAGGAATCATAAATTGAGGTAAATTGTGATGAAGCGCATCCGCAACATCTGAGCGCGCAGCCATACCCATATAAAACAGATGCAAGCGATGACGCTTACTATCATAGGTACAAACCGCCTGCTCTACCCCATCGATATTCATGGCAGCAGCCTCAATGTCGCCAAGCTCAATACGGTGACCAAGATGCTTAATTTGATGATCTTTGCGCGACGTATAGACAAGATTTCCGCAAGAATCAAAATAGCCCATGTCACCCGTACGATATAAAGGCTCTAACCAGCTGTTTTGTAACGGATTTTGCACAAACGCAGCAGCGGTCTTTTGAGGCTCATTAAGATATCCCAAACCAAGTGCCGTTCCGCTCACGCAGATTTCGCCTTCTACACCTGCCTTGGTAACTTGATACTCACAAGTCTTGCCATCGTTAAGGGCGCCTTCATCCGCAACTGCACACGCTTTATCCTCGCCCTCGTCACACGAAGCAATCAAAACCACACGCTCGTTATCAAATGGTTTGCCAATAGGAATAACTTCGCCTTTTTGATACGGGCGATCAACCACAAAATAGGTACAATTACAGGTGATTTCTGTAGGCCCATATAAATTAACATAGGTAACATCAGGAAGATATTTACGCCACTTTGCAAGCTGTTTTATCGGCATAACTTCGCCCGAAAACAGCACACGCTTGATAGTAGTAGGAACTTTATAATCAAAGCCATTCATAATTGATACAAAACACAAGGCGCTTACTGCCCATACGAGCGTAGTTACCTTTTGTTCTACCAGATAATCCATAAGTTTGGTGGGAACACTAAAATACTCACGAGGAATAATTTGAAGCGTTGCACCCAAGTAGAGCGCAGAATAGATATCTTTTACCGACACATCAAAATCAAAGGGAGCTTGATTGGCAAAAATATCATCGCCATCCATATGAAACGTAGAGGTAAATATTGGAATAAAATCAATAACCGAGCGATGAGAAACAACAACGCCTTTGGGCTTTCCCGTAGATCCACTAGTAAAATTAACATACAAGGGATCGATATCGCACAAAGCACGCTGACATGCAGCCAAAACGTCAGTATTTATTGCGGTATGCAATATTTCGGATAAACGAACGACCTGATAACAGTTTGTATCTATATGCGTTAAAGCCTGCTCATAAAATTCATCGTCAGTTACAATTACCTGCGGATTAAGCGTGTGGCAAATCTCGTGAATACGAACAGCAGGCTGGCGTGTATCAAGAACCGAATAGTAATCTCCTGCATACACCGCTCCAAGCATAGCAGCAAGCGCGTACGAGCTTTTTTCGAGATAAAAAGCAATAGATTGGCGCGCAGCAGCATGATCTGCTGTTGCAAAATACGTACCAAAACTTTGCGCTGCGTGTAAGAGCTCTTCATAGGTAAGAGACAGATGTGGATCACTTACCGCACAATGGCGCGGCCTTTGTGCAGCAGATTGCTCCAACCAAGTTAAAACGCACTTCATGAGTTACCCTTCGTTGCTTTGTACTGTTTCATCCAAGTATCCCATTCGTCATACGAAATGAAATCCTGCGAAACATCTTCGTGCATGTCTATACGATATATAAGTTTAGCCAAGTAACGCGAAAAATGTTGGGCACCAGCTGTATTTAAGTGTTCAAAGTCGGCAAACTCCGAACGCGAAAATGAAAGAACACCCTCTTTACACATATTGCAATCAAGAAATACACCGTTGGCGCCTTCAACAATATCACGTACGCGCTGCATGGTTTTTGGATAAAATGGACCAAACGCCGCAATATCATACGTTGGATGAGGCGTGGCTATGCAGATAAACGAAACACCACGATCTTGGCAAAGACGGGCAATTTGTTCTATATATTCAAAGCTCTTTTGATCAAGACGAGGCCACCCATATACTTGAGCTGACGTATCATAATTTCCATCTTCCAAAGCCCAGTTATAATTACCATAGCCTCGTCCGACATACGTCCAATCTGTAGTTACCTTTTGGGCCGCTAAGCCATAAGGTTCGTGAGTCAAACGAGAAACAACATTGTAATAAAGCGCCTGTGGCGTGCGCGTAGGCGTAAATACCCAGGGAAAATAAACGTTCAGTGAATCCTTTGCACCAAATGTTTCTTTTCGCAGCACAAGTGACCCCAATTTTTGAGCAAGCGTGATGGGATCATGTTGATAGTGTGCATAAAGATAGGGAACTTCGGCACGAACGTTATATGGATTATCAAGAGAATATAAACCAATACCCAAGATAACGCGTTTAACATGCTTATGTTCAATAGCCTCAAGCACCGTATCGTAGGTGGAAGATAAAACTTGACCAGGAGTTGCAAGATTATAAGTAGAAGGATTTTGAACGTCTGAAAGTTCCGCACGTGTTTCATCGTACACAAGAGGATTTACACTACGCTGTGCATACGAAGATCCCACAATAACCGTATCGCACGTGGGAGCTTCTCTAAAATCATTCCAACTTACTTGTGCCAAAGAAGCATATAACGAAAAGATATGCGCATAACAAACTGCAATAATACCAAGCAAAACACAAGATAAGATTGCAATCTTGATTTTGCGTATAAAGAAGCACTTATGTTTTGTGTCTTTATTGTTGTTTGATGCTGATGATGTATGTTGCACTTGTGAGCACGAAGGCGTGCTTGTAGACTCCGGCGTATGTTGTGGGGATGTATTAGTAGTTGGCATACATGAACCCTCCTCCCACATTAAAGATACATGCCAAGGTAATCAAAAGGCCAAAGAGTGCAAACAATAGAATACGAACAATATACGATTGTTTCGATAAAAACGTAAATATATCGTGGCCTTGCTCTTGATAGAAACTTACTGCAAAAACGATACACCACATCACAAAAGAAAGGCACAGCGCACTTATTTTATCCTTATGGATTCCTATGGTGCGTAAGGTTGCTACAAAGTCTTGCGCGCGAAACGAGAACACCGTGTTGTAGAGGCAAGTAAACGAGGTTTGTGCATCAAAGATACGATCGAAGTACCAGCCAATGTTTACTACGATAAAGCAGCGAATAACCGAGAATACATGGTAGCTGCGGGTTTTTTGGTTAATGTGCAAAAGATGTGCTAAGCCTTGGGTAAGAGGTTTTGCAATATCTGATGTGGCAATTACAAGACCGTTATAGAGCCCCCACCAGATAAAGTGTGCATCAGCACCATGCCAAACTCCTACGAGTAAGAATACAAAGATATTGGCAAGGGCTGCAGGAAGAGTTTTTCCTAAGTGAGAAGATATGTGTGTTTTTACACACTTGCCTAAAGCTTTCATGGGGCGTGTTAGTGCTAAAGGATAAAATACGTAGTCTTTCATCCAAAGACCTAAAGAGATATGCCAGCGTCTCCAGAAATCAGCCAGTGAAATAGAAAAATACGGACGACGGAAGTTTGCTTGCATAGGAATGCCTAAAAACTCAGAAGTGGCTTCTACCATATCGATACCACCTGAGAAGTCGGCATATTGCTGAGCAGAATAAAGCAAAATACCAAAGACGATAATAGAGCCTGGAAGAGAGGCAGGCTTATAGTCGAAGATATATGAGATGGAGTCTACTAAAAGATCTGCCATAACGTACTTTTTAAGAGCACCATAGCAAAACAGTACTGATGCACGCCCAAAGTGTGTATCAGAAGCTGCGTGATAGCTAAAAAGATGAGGTGCTAGTTTATCAAAGCGGTTAATGGGGCCTTGAATAAGTTGAGGGAAGTAGATGAGATAGCATGCAAGCTTACATGGATTTTGTTCTGGTGTGTACTTTTGGTTATAGATATCAAAGACGTATGAGAGTGCTTGGAAGGTATAAAAGGAAATACCTAAAGGAAGCAAAAGCCCTAAGCTTTTAGTAGAAGGAGCAAGACTTAGTGCATAGAGAATGGTATTCCAGTATTTAAGGTAGCATAAGCATCCTGCAATAAGCATAAGAGCTGCTATCAATACAAGCTGCTTGATACGAGCAGCTTTATGCTTAAAAGCCTTTTTGTCTGCTCTATTGGTGATGGTATGTAAGCGCTTTTTGCTTGAGGAATCAATTCTGTTAAGTGATAAGGTGGTGATATAGGTAAGCACGAGGGTAAACGCAACATAGACAATGGTATCTATATTGGTAACAAGTGCATAAAAGATAAGCGAAAAGATAAGGATAACTACCCATTGGAAGCGCTTAAAGATATATCCTACTGCGTAGTAGGTTATGCACAAAAGTGCACAAAAGCATATGAACATTAAAGAGTAGAATTCCACGAGCTAAAATCCATTCAATATCAGTTAAACAACACAGTTGACTATATTATAATAAGTGACTCAAGAGCAAAGAAATATAAATATACATATAAAGCAAACGTGACAGAAATCGAGCACACATGCATATACCAACAAACGCCATTTCATCTCCTACCACAACAACACATCAAGATGAGCCAAACGATGGTACCAACTCGGGCGAATCTTGTAACCATACGGATGAACTTCCTTCGTTATATAAGCTCTTACCCCTTGATGAACAGGGAAATCTTGAACACCTTGATCCAGAAACAGCGCTTGAGCGATTTATAAACTGGGCAGAAGATTCGGGTAAAGCGCTCTGGGATCATCAAGAAGAAGCGCTTTTAGACCTTGCAAGTGGCAACCACGTTATTTTAGGTACGCCTACTGGTTCGGGAAAATCGATGGTTGCCCTTGGAATGTGTTATTTTACCTTAGTTCAAAACGGCGTCATGTACTATACCGCTCCTATAAAAGCACTGGTAAGCGAAAAGTTTTTTGAACTTACTGCCCTCTTTGGCAAAGACTTAGTAGGTATGATTACCGGTGACGTAGTTATCAATAGCGAAGCTCCTCTTATTTGTTGTACGGCAGAAATTCTTGCGTATGACGCTTTGCGTTTTGGATCGAACTCTGATATTTCGGCGGTGTGCATGGACGAATTTCACTACTATGCCGATAAAGACCGAGGATGGGCGTGGCAAATACCTCTGCTTACCCTTCCGCATACACAGTTTCTCCTTATGAGCGCCACACTTGGCAATATGAGCGCGCTCTCAGCACGTTTGGAGCGTATGACCAAAAGACACGTTGATGCAGTACTCAATGCACCTCGTCCTGTACCTCTGCGCTTTGCCTACGCTACTACATCCTTAGAGGCAAGTGTTAAGGTAGCCTTGCAAGCACAAGAAGCTCCTTTGTATATTGTGCATTTTGCACAAAGCGAGGCCGAAAAAAGTGCGCGTGCGCTTGCCAATTTTGGTATTTCTACCAAAGAGGAGCGCGAAAAAATCAAAACATTTTTGCAAAACGTTCGTTTTACCACATCATATGGTAAATCGCTTAAACACTTGCTCACATGTGGAGTTGGCATACATCATGCAGGAATGTTGCCACGCTACAGACTTTTGGTAGAAAAACTTGCGCAACAAGGACTCTTACCAGTTATCTGCGGAACAGATACCTTAGGCGTTGGGATCAATGTTCCAATCCATACCGTGATTTTTAACTCGCTCACTAAATTTGACGGACGGCACATGCGCTATCTGAATGCGCGAGAATTCCATCAAATTGCAGGTAGAGCAGGCAGGTGCGGTTTTGATACCGAAGGCGTGGTACAAGCACAGGCAACGGTATATGAAATCGAACGTCTTAAAGCACAGGCAAAGGCGCAAGGCGATCCTAAAAGACTTAGACGCATAAAAGCACCTTCTCAACCAGCAGGATTTTTGAGTTGGAGTGAAAAAACATTTCACAAGCTTATTGAAAGCTCTCCAGAAGAGTTGCGCGCACATCTTAAAATATCGCATGCGCTTGTACTTGCAGAAGTTATGCAACAAGGCCACGCTTTTCGGCGCATCGTATTTCTCATTATGAATTCGTTTATCCCCGATGAAGAAAAAACTCAACTTTTGGGAAGAACGCAGGAAATTTTTGCGACGCTTCTTGATTCGGGCGTTATTGAACAGGTTTGTCAGGATTTTGATTCTGATGTAACAGAAGTGACAGATAAAACAGACGTAACAAATGAGGCAAGCGCAACAGACGTAACGGATGTAACAGACGCGCTAAGCGCAACGAACCCAGCATATAAAGAAGATGACCTTGACACAAACCCGCTTTTTGCGCGCGTAGCCGAGCCAAAACGCTGGATACAAGCTACCTATAGGCCCACCATTGAAATCCCCGAGGATTTTGCTCTTAATCAGCCACTTGCGCCATTTGTTCTTGCGGCGCTTGAATTATTAGATCCTCAAAGTCCAAGTTATGCACTTGATGTTGTTTCTCTTGCTGAATCGGCGCTTGATAATCCACCGCAAATTATGAAAGCATTGCTTAAAAAGGCAAAAAACGAGGCTATGAGCCGTATGAAGGCAGAAGGTATCGAATACGAAGAGCGGCTGGAGCGTCTCGAGGACGTAAGCTACGAAAAGCCTTTAGAATCGCTTATCAAAACTGCCTATGAAAACTATAGCGCCCAAGTACCCTGGGCGCGGGATTTTGTGCCTATGCCAAAATCTATCGTAAGAAATATGCTTGAAACGGCAAGCGATTTTAAAACCTATGTGCAAGTTGTAGGCATCATTAAAAATGAAGGAACGCTGCTTAGATACTTATCAGATGTATGGCGATTTTTAGCAAAAACAATTCCTGAGTCCAAACTTGATGATAAACTCCACGACATTATTTCATGGCTGCACGTACTCATTAGTACAACCGACTCGTCGTTACTTGATGAATGGCAAGGTAACAACCTTATACACGCAGCTGAGCCGCCGCGTATGCCTCAAACGCAAGATCTCGTCCCCGATAGACGCGGACTTATGATCTTTATTCACAATGCTTTGTTCCAACGCGTTGTTAAAGCCGCTCAACATGATGCTTCGGCTTTAGGCGAACTCGACGGCGCATGGGGCTGGCACGCGCGACAATGGACGCGTGTATTGGACGAATTTTATGAGGCTCACGACCAAATAGAGCTTACTGCAGACGCTCGATCAAACACCTATTGTACCTTTGACACCACGGACGAAAAATTGGGGACGTGGTGCGTGCGTCAAATGTTTTTGGATAGCGACGGCGATTGTGACTTTGGTATTTGTGCAGATATCGATATAGCACGAACGCTCGACACAGCAGATCTTGTGTGCACGCGCTATTGCGCAGGTACCATTGATGACCTTTTGGAAGACGAACAAAACGCAAGTTCA
Organism: Fannyhessea sp. C0108B2; assembly: GCF_056583915.1. NCBI lineage: Bacteria > Bacillati > Actinomycetota > Coriobacteriia > Coriobacteriales > Atopobiaceae > Fannyhessea > Fannyhessea sp. C0108B2. Next base: position 83,419 of record NZ_JBWPJQ010000006.1, read on the forward strand.
GAGCATGCCTAAATTGCGCAGATCCGCCAAGAACACGTGTTTATTATGACGCGCTCGCCCATTTACGAATTTTTAATGTATGCGCATAGAAGATGTGTATAGAACAATCGAATAAGGAAATAGAAACCATGTACCTAAGGAAAGGTAACGTAAGTCATGTTTTTAGGAGGAACACATGTCTCTTATCGGAAAAGAAATTGGCGATTTTTCAGTACAGGCTTATCAAAACGATACATTTTCGGTAGTTACCAAAAATGATGTGATCGGCAAAGACAAAGACGGCAATGAAAAATGGTCATTGTTCTTCTTCTATCCTGCAGACTTTTCATTTGTATGCCCTACCGAGCTTGAAGAGCTTGCCGAAGAATATGATAATTTCAAAAAAGCTCACTGCGAAATTTATTCCGTTTCATGTGACTCTCACTTTGTGCACAAAGCATGGCACGATCACTCAGATCGTGTAAGCAAAGTGCAATATCCTATGCTTGCAGACCCTGCCTGTGTTCTTGCACGCGACTTTGACGTGTTAATTGAAGAAAGCGGTTTAGCAGAGCGTGGAGCATTTATTGTAGACCCTGACGGTAAAATTCAGGTATACGAAGTGACTTCGGGAAGCATTGGACGCGAGGCAAAAGAATTACTCCGCTTGCTGGAGGCTGCACAATTTGTACGCGCTCATGGTGACCAAGTATGTCCTGCAAAATGGCAACCCGGTGAAGATACGCTTAAACCAAGCCTTGACTTGGTTGGGCAACTTTAATCGCACGTAGAGAGCTTATATTCGCTCGCATGCTCAGTAAAAGCCCGTTGCAGTTGCACGGGCTTTTATCGTAGTTTTAAGGATAGCTTGATTTCCACCCGCCGAATTATAAACCGCTTGATATTAACCACTTGATTTCAAACTGCACGATTTTTAACCACGCTTGCTTAAGTATTACCTCGTTACACGCATAACGACCATATTTTGCACTGAAAGGATTGTCATGGATCAAAATAAACATGCTCCAAACGACGCTCTACCAACCAATACACCACAACCTCATACACCACAGCTTGACACGCTCTACGACGCAGTTATTGTAGGTGGAGGACCTGCTGGATTAACTGCAGGTATTTACCTCGCGCGCGCTCGTTATCGCGTCTTAATTGTTGAGAAAAAGCAATTTGGTGGGCAAATCACCATTACCAACGAAGTTGTTAATTATCCTGGCGTTGAGCGCATAAGCGGAAAGGCGCTCACCGATACTATGCGTCGTCAAGCAGAATCTTTTGGCGCCGAGCTTATGCTTGCAGAAGTAACTCGCATCGAATCAGATGGCGATATAAAAATTGTACATACCACCAAAGGCGATTTCTCAACCTTGAGCATTCTTTTGGCAATAGGCTCTGCACCTCGAAAAATTGGGTTCCCCGGTGAAGAGAAGTTCCAAGGTCACGGCGTTGCATATTGTGCAACCTGCGATGGTGAATTCTTTACGGGCAAAGACGTCTTTGTTGTAGGCGGAGGCTTTGCTGCAGCCGAAGAAAGCGTATTTCTTACCAAATATGCAAAGCATGTACATATTCTTATTCGCGAGGACGATTTTACCTGCGCTGCAGCCTCTACCGATGCGGCACGGGCAAACGAAAAAATTACTATCCATACCAATACCGAAGTTGCCGAACTCACCGGTGATACCATGCCTTCTAAATTGGTAACTAAAAATAATAAAACTGGTGAGCTTCATACCTATGAAGCTGCGCCAAACGATACCTTTGGTGTCTTTGTTCTTGCAGGGTACGCGCCCGAAACACAACTTGTGCGCGATATTGTGAGCTTAGACGCACGAGGAAACATCATCACCAATGCCCAAAAGCAAACAAGTGCTGAAGGTATCTATGCTGCAGGTGATGTATGCGTTAAGGATTTGCGCCAAGTGGTAACCGCAACAGGTGAAGCCGCTATTGCAGCTACCGAAATGGAGCGCACCATTGTACACCAGCAAAAGAAAACAGGCCTTATTCCTCGTCGTCCATCAACGCGTGTAAATGATATGCAACAACATGACACTGACGCTACCGATACATCTGCACCAAATGCAAACGCTCTCTTTGACGCTGATATGGTTGAGCAGCTCAAAGGCTTGTGTGCACGCATGGAGCGCTCGGTAATTCTGCGTCTTGCGCTTGATGAAACAAGCCTCTCTCAAGAACTACGTGCATATTGCACAGAATTGCATAAGATCTCGTCCAAAATACAAGTGGAGATCCTTCCTCAAGAGCAAGCAAACAAAGAAGCATATCTTCCCTGCGTACACGTATGCAATGAGCAAGGCCAAGATAGCGGACTGGCGTTTCACGGCGTTCCTGGAGGCCACGAGTTTACCTCATTTATGCTTGGTTTGTATAACGTTGCAGGTCCTGGTCAAAAACTTACTGACGAGCAAAAACACGCTATTGCTGCATTAGGTGCCACCAACGTAAAAATTCTTGCAAGTCTTAGCTGCACCATGTGTCCAGATACCGTAGTTGCTGCCCAGCATATTGCTGCATGTAATTCTTCTGTTTCGGTTGACGTATACGACATTGCTCACTACCCTGAACTTAAAGCACGCTATAACGTTATGAGCGTACCGTGCATTGTAGTAAATGATCGTGATGATGTTGCGTTTGGTCGAAAAGATATCGATGCCATGCTTGAGCTTATGCGCTCCTAGCTAAGACATGTTACGCAAAACACCTTGTTCGCGGTATGTAATCAACAAGCGCTTTTTGCGCAGATTCGTTAATCAAGCGCGTTCATCAAACGCGTCTAATTGAGTTGTCTTGAATTTTGAACTATCTACCACTGAAAGGTTTGGTAGAACAACAAGGCACGCTTTTGAGCATTACAGGCGCTCAAGAAAGGATTACCCATGAGTTCTACCATTAAGCTTGTAGCAAGTGATATGGACGGCACATTTTTACGAGATAACAAAGAGTTTGATGAGCCTCGTTTTAGGCGCATTCTTCATCGCATGACACAACAAGGTGCACGCTTTGTTTTGGCAAGTGGTAACCAGTATATTCAGCTTAAACAGTCTTTCCCCGGCTATGCAGATACACTTTCATATGTAGCCGAAAATGGCGGATATGTTGTTGATTCGGGCAAGCTTATTTATACCGCTCATTTGGACGAAAAAGATCTACGTACCATTTACAATACGGTTATGCCCGACCCCAATTTGTACACTATTTTTTGTGGAGAACACGCGTCGTACATAGAAAAACGCCATGCAACGCCAGAATTTATAGGGTTGGTAAAATATTATTTTCCATCTCTAGAAATTGTTGATAATCTTTTAGAGATTAACGATAACATTCTTAAAGTATGCGAAGTTATGCAACCCAACGATACCGACTCGTATTATCAAATGCTTCGCGCACAACTCCCCTCGCACATTATTCCTACCACAAGTGGTCACGGCTCCATTGATCTTATTTTGACAGGTATTAATAAAGCGTTTGGAATAGATTTACTTGTCAAACGCTGGAATATTACACCTGAGGAATGTATTGCATTTGGTGATGCTGCAAACGATATAGAAATGCTTTCGTATGTAGGCTGCGGATATGCGATGGCAAACGCTATGGACGGAATAGCTGATTATGCTCAAAAACAAGCACCTTCAAATAACGATGATGGCGTTCTTGAGGTTCTAGACACGCTTTTTTAGGCAAGAAATACGCGTGCTCATTTTGTAACGCGCGTGCTTAAGCACCGCCTCGTTTTACGAACTTTTTGCGCACATATGCAAAAAGTTCTTTTTTTGATATAAATGTGATATCATATTCATATCGGTTAGACAGCGCTATAAACGATATAACAACGTCATTGATAACTTTGCGAGAAAGGATCTGATATGACGCAAGAAAAAGAGATAAAAACGCTCAACGGATGGATAGTTGTACCTTTTGTAATTGCAGGCTATGCACTTGCAATTTATGCAGTTATACAGTTTATATTGGAGGCCATACAGGCAGATAAGCTCCAACAAATGCCTTCATTAACACCCTTGTGTATTGCACTTGTGCTCTTACTTGCTACCTGTATTGTAAACATGGGTCTTTTTTCCCTTCAACCTGGACAAGCGCGTATATGTATCCTCTTTGGAAACTATAAAGGAACGGTAAAAACAGACGGCTTGCATTTTGCAAATCCGTTCTTTGCGCGCAGCTTAAACTCATCAGTGGAATACAAATCATACAATCTATCAGAATCAAATAGCAATTCCTCGTCATCTAACGAGCAAGTAAAAGTTCGTAAAACAACTATTTCACTTAGAGCACGCACACTTACAGGCGATCGTCTTAAAGTAAATGACAAGATGGGAAATCCCATAGAAATTGCAACTGTTATTGTTTGGCGCGTTGTTGATACGGCTAAAGCCGTATTTGATGTGGATAATTACGATGCATATGTGGACATGCAAACCGAAACAGCAGTCCGTCACGTTGCAAGCTTATACGCCTATGACCACATGGAAGATGATGATGCCACCAACACCGCTATTACGCTTCGCTCCAATATCGAAGATGTATCGCAAAGACTTCGCCAAGAGCTCAGTGCTAAGCTTGCTCCAGCAGGCGTAACAGTTGAAGACGCTCGACTCACACACCTTGCATACGCACCAGAAATTGCGCAGGCAATGCTTCGTCGTCAGCAAGCAGAGGCAGTTATTGCTGCTCGTAAGAAAATTGTAGAAGGTGCGGTATCTATGGTTAACATGGCACTTACCTCTCTTGCAGAAGAAGGCGTAGTTGCGTTTGACGATGATAAAAAAGCAGCTATGGCAAGCAATCTTATGGTAGTTCTTTGTGGCGAATCAGAAACCCAACCCGTGCTGAATACAGGATCGCTATATCAATAGTAAATCCGGTGTATACCGCTTAAGAAATTGATTGCTTGGTACTATTTGAACAAACACGATCAATAAACGGATATGCACACATGCAGGTACAAGATATCCCACTGTATTAACTGTCACAAACACGAAAGCTCAAGGCATATGGCAATAAGAAAGCAATATCCCTTACGCATACACCCCGATATATGGAATGCGCTCGAAATTTGGTCGCGTGATGAAATGAGAAGCGTTAACGGACAAATTGAATGGATATTATGCGACAGCCTTAAACGCGCAAAACGATGGCCACCTCACAAACTCGAGCTAGACGATGAGCACACAACAAACGAGGGCAAGTCCACCTAAGAGGCCCATGTAAGCGTGATGGAGTATGAACAAAAATAAGGCTTTGGAGTAATCCAAAGCCTTATTATGTAGTTACATATTGTGTAGTAACTAAACTATATAGGGGCTCTCAACATACGTGCTTATTGTGCGCTTGCGGCAGCAGCATTAGATACGCCGCGTCCTTTAGTAGGTTTAAGCCTATTTTTAATCGAAGAAACAATAAGGAATATCACAATTCCAATAACAGCAGCTACAACAATTGCTCCACCAGGACGTACGTCTTCAAAGTACGAGAAAATAAGTCCTACCATCGTGTAGATGATACCTAAAATTACGGACAACACGCAGGTTTGAAAATACGAGCGGCTCATAATAAGCGCAGTTGCAACGGGAAGTGCAACAAGGGATACAACCAAAAGAGCGCCTACAACTTTACAAGCTAAACCAATCATAATGGCCGCAAGCAGTGTAAATACACCATTTACCAGCGCAACTTTTACTCCAGCAATACGAGCAAGCGTTACATCAATAGCCAGGTCTAAAAGACCTGCATAACAAATAATGCTCACCAAAAGCGTTGCCACAAAAACAACTGCGGTGCTTATAAGATCAACAACCGTTACCGCAGAAACCGAACCAAACAAATACGATTCAAACGTATTTCCACCAGGTGCAAAATCGGCAAGTACAACTGCCATACCAAGCCCTGCGCTCATAATTACTGCAACCGACATATCGCCAAACTGAGGCATTTTTGCACGAATTCCTTCTATAAAGAATCCTGCAACAATACACGTACATACCGCACCAATAACAGGGTCAAATCCAAAAATCAAGCCTAAACCAACACCCATAAGCGAAACATGCGACAGTGCGTCTGAAACCATTGACGTTTTGCGGTTGATCATCACGATACCAATAAGCGGCAATGCAATAGCAAGCATAAGACCCGCAGCAAGCGTTCGGCGCATAAATTCAAATTGAAAAATTGAAAGAAGATCAAACATGAGCTATCCTTCCTGAATTAATACGGTAGGTTGCATCAAAGTTAATATGACGTGATACAAGTTCAAGTTCGTGAGAAACCAAAACAGCAGTAATATTGCGCTCTTGTGTAACTGTTTCCAAAAGATCCAAAAAGCGAACTTTACTCTCGTTATCAACGCCTGCCGTTGGCTCGTCCAAAATCAAAAGACGTGGATCATTGATGAGTGCACGTGTAATCATAACGCGCTGCTGCAATCCACCAGAAAGCTCGTTAAATGGCGTGCGAACATATTTTTCCAAACCCATGTCAACTAAGGCCTTTTCCGCGCGTTCAAAATGCTTTTTTCCGGGGAATTTAACAGGGCCAAACGAGCGATATAAATTGATAGCTACCATTTCTCTACAGGTAGTAGGAAACGCGACTTTATTCATAACGCTGTTTTGAGGAACGTAACCAATATCCTTAAAGTCTTTAATTGAGTTAATTGCATTTCCAAATAATTTAACGCTTCCTTCAAAATGCTTAAGCTCGCCAAGCAAAACTTTCAAAAGCGTCGATTTACCCGAACCATTTTCTCCAGTTATACAAATAAATTGTCCCTCGTCAACACAAAGATTGACATCTTTGAGCACCAACTCGGATGTATATCCAAAATTGAGGTTCGAAACATCTATTATGTGCATGAACCCTCCTTAGGCTTCAAACAATTGTGTACCAAACGTGCAAATAGATAGGCTAAACAAGTGACTGATATATCTTTTCAACGTTGTCTTTCATGATTTCAACGTAGCCGTTCATCTCGGCACCTTGCTCTTCGCTTACGTACTCCATCGAAGCCAGTGGCACCGCCTGACCGCCAATTTCTTCGGCAACAGTATCGGCACCTTTAGACGATGCTCCAAGCTCGTAAAATACAGTTGTTACATTATGTCGATGGCAAAAATCAACTGCCTTACGAACAGTTTTAAGCGCTGGTGCCTCGGTAGAGGTAAGTCCTTGCAACGGAAAATGCTTAATGCCAAGATCTCTGCACAGATACGAATATGCATTATGCGTTACCACAAATTCACGTCGTGTTAAAGGCTTAAATTTCTCTTTATACTGCGCACCCAATTCGGTAAGACGAGAAACGACATCAAGCTTATTCTTACGGTATTCCTCTTTATTAGCAGGATACATATCACAAAGCTTGTCATGAATAGCCGCACAATACTGTTTAGCATTTATAAATGAAATCCATGAGTGAGGATCATAGGTAATTTTATCGGCACCTGATGAAGAACCTTCCATCAGCGGCGTTACTTTAATTTCGTCACCATTTTCTGATTCAACTAAACGATACGATAACAAATCGGCACTCGCTCTATCAGAAAGAACAATCCAACTTGCATCCTCGGGCAGAGTAAATCCAATATATCCGCTCTCGTGACCCATCTCAAGTGCATACACTTTACCGTCTTCAACATCAATTGTTTTATGCTGGGCGATAACCTCGCCTTTTTGCTGCATAATCTGGCGACCGCGTTTTACCAAGTCTGCAAGTGGTGTAGATTCGTCTGCCTTAAAGAACGCAACACGCATAATGTCTTGGTGCGTGTGGCCAAATTCAAAACCGTACGTACCGCTTCTTACGCCAAGACGCGCTATGTACTGAAATTCTCCCATTGCAGCAGCACCACGATAGGTAATTAAGTCAATACCGTCAGAAAGCGTTAATACAGGTAAATTGGGCAAGTTGTCACGAACTTGATCAATCCAGTGCTCCATATTGGCACCATTTACCACGAGAAGATCGGCTTCGCTTAAATCGCGCAAGCCCTTTGGCGTTGGCTCCCAAACATGAGGGTCTTTATTAGGTGGCATAAATGAATGCAGTTCAACCGTATCTTGAGCAACTTCACGGACTAAGTCAAATACGGGATAAAAAGACGCATAAATAACGGGTTTAGCATGCGATCTTCTGCGGCATGCACCCAACATGCTTGCGCCAAGCGTAGCGGAACAAGCGCCGGCACAAAGGCCCAAAAATTCTCTTCTTGAATATCTCATACGATTTGATACTCCATATAGGTAAGCAAAAAGTCCCCGCAAGTGCGAGGACTTTTAGAAATTATTAAATCAAATTTACTCTTTAACCTCGTCGGCAATTTGATCCATCGTGCTGTTTGGTTTAACAAATGTTGGGAACCAACCGTCTTTCTTAAAGAGTTCATCAGCATTCTTACCATAGCGCATGTGGAAGTGAACAAGCTCTTCCTCACCGTGAACAGGCATCATGAGCAATACAGGATATTTAGCATCTTTATCTTGTGCTTCAAAAACATCCCATTCAAGCTCTTTACCGCCGTGTTGTACTTTCTTGGAGTCTTTAAACTTATAGGTAACTTTACCGATTTCTTTTCCGCCCTTGTCTTTAAAGCCATCAAGGAAGGTAATGGTGTCGCCCTTGATCTCAAGACCACCAAAGTCTGAATGACGACGCTCTTTAAGCTCTTTCTTAATGTCCTCAGGTGACTTACCTGCTTCTTGTGCCTTCTCAGCATAAGCGGAATCAAGCTCTTTATCATCAAGATACTTGCTAAAGTCATTCCAAGTGCCTTCCCAGCCCTTGAGATCCTTTACTGCCTCTTTTTTATCAGCAGACGCACTTTGAGATTGCTCGGCCTCAGTGTTTTGAGATTGTGATTTAGGAGCGCTTTGTTGTCCTGCGCAACCAAAAATAGAAAATGCCAGACCAACGGAAAGAGCCGAAGCTGCAATAGTACCAAACTTGTTCATGCAAACCTCCAGACAACGAGTGGTTATAGAAAAAACGATTTCAAACACGCTTTGTAACTCTGTAAATACGTGTTAACCACTGCTAACTTTTTGAATCGATGCTATTGTACAACAAAGTTATATTCAGTTAACTTTCAGCTTCTATATCATACAATTCAGGCTGATATGCAACCCTACCTCCATGGCAATCCCCTCGTGTTTTGGCTGTTAGCTTAGGTGTTTCATACGCGCGAGGCTACCAGCCGCCTATTATGTAGGTATTGTGAGAGCACGTTTTAACTCTATGAGCTTATAAGGCGCTACACGCTTGTGCACATATATTCTTGTTACAATACGTAATGCTTATAGTGAACGTACACAGCACATGTTGTGTACACAGCGCATACTTTATTGAACACGCACGAGACAAAGAGAACAAACATGAAGCATATCCTGCTTATAGCTACCGGAGGTACGATAGCCTCTCAACCCATGGCAGAAGGTCTTACTCCTACACTTTCGGGAGAAGAGCTTGCACGCTATGTACCACAGCTTAAAGATATTTGCACGTTTAAGACTACGCAGCTTATGAATATTGATTCAACTAATATGCTTCCTGAGCACTGGTTACAAATTGCGCACTGCATTAAAGATGCCTACGATGATTTTGATGCATTTATCGTGCTGCACGGCACCGATACCATGGCATATACCGCAGCCGCGCTATCCTACCTTATTCAAAACAGTCCCAAGCCTATTGTGCTTACTGGTTCGCAGCAGCCTATGACAGGTGCTTTTACCGATGCAAAACTTAATCTCTATCAGGCGGCACTTTTTGCGTGCGATGATAATTCCTACGATGTTAATGTGGTATTTGGCGGATCTGTTATGTGCGGAACACGCGCGTATAAGCAAAAAACCATGAGCTATAATGCGTTTACCAGCATAAATTATCCCTTGATTGCTATGATTCGAGCAAATAAAATTGTACGACATGGCTGTTGCGATCAAAAACCCCAACAAAACAGAAGTGCTTTGCAATCAGGCTTATCTACACCGCATGCACCAATGGCGTCGGAATGTAGCAATTACAAAACAGCACAAGAAAGTGAGCACTCATGTGTACGCTTTTATGAGCGTCTTAACGATCGTGTTATGTGTCTAAGACTTACTCCAGGGCTTAAACCCAATATTTTTGACGCACTTGCTAAAGAGTATGATGCGCTTATTCTAGAAACGTTTGGTATAGGTGGCATTCCCAATTCTCATCAGCATAATTTTGCGTCTGCGCTTAAAAACTGGATAGAGCAAGGTAAAACGCTTGTACTTACCACACAAGTTGCCGAAGAAGGTTTAGATTTAGGCGTATACGAAGTTGGACAAGCATTTGCTCATAACGAAGGTGTTCTGCGTGGTGCCGATATGACCACCGAGGCTTTGCTTGCCAAAACTATGTGGGTATTAGGACAAGCTCACACGCAAGACGAAATCAAACGTCTGTTTTATACACCTATCAATCACGACCGTGTGCAAGAATAAAAGCTCTTTTCTATAGTTTATGCGCAAAAAGGTTTAAGAGATAAACTTTCCAAAAGCTTACAAAAAAACGTGCACGCTCTTTCGAGACATGCACGTTTAATAACCATCTTTATGTACATCACATTTAGATACGCATTACCATTAACGTTTAAAGCATACAAACGTTATATATGCAACTTTGTACCCATCATGCGATTAGTACATTCCGCCACCTTGCTGACCTGAAGCAGCTGCGCGAGAGATAGCTTCTTCAATAGAAGTATCTTTTGGCTCGTCTGAGATAGTAGCCTCGGTAATAAGGATCAACGAAGCAACTGAAGATGCATTTTGTAAGGTAGTACGGGTAACCTTAACTGGGTCAAGAACGCCCATCTTAATCATGTCGCCCCACTCACCATTAGCAGAGTTAAGACCTTCACCTGCAGGAAGGTTAGAAATCTTCTCAACTACCACTGAGCCCTCATAACCGGCGTTGGTAGCAATCTTTTTAACAGGAGCCATCAAAGCTTTGCGGATGATGTCAACACCTAGTTGTTCATCGGCTTCCGAAGTTTTAACGTTATCAAGAGCTGCTGCAGCTTGCAAGAATGCAACACCACCACCAGCTACAATACCCTCTTCTACAGCTGCACGAGTTGCTTGAAGAGCGTCTTCAATACGGCTCTTGATTTCTTTAAGCTCGGCTTCGGTAGCTGCACCAACTTTAATAACTGCTACACCACCTGCAAGTTTTGCCTTGCGCTCTTGGAGCTTTTCTTTGTCAAAGTCAGAAGTAGTATTTTCAAGCTCATTATTGATTTGTGCAACACGCTCGTTGATAGCGTCTTTAGAACCTGCACCATCAACAATGGTTGTATTGTCTTTAGTGATCTTAACTGACTTAGCGCGACCAAGCATCTCGGCTGTTACATCGGTAAGTTCTACGCCAAGCTCTTTCATAGCTGCCTGACCACCAGTAAGAACAGCAATATCTTCGAGCATGCGCTTACGACGGTCACCATAGCCAGGAGCCTTAACAGCGCATACGGTAAGCGTACCACGGAGCTTGTTAAGAATGAGCGTTGCCAATGCTTCGCCGTCTACATCTTCTGCAATGATAAGAAGAGGTGAACCGCTCTTTTGGATACCCTCAAGAACAGGAAGAATATCTTGAATGTTAGAGATCTTTTGGTCAGTCATCAAGATGTAAGGATTCTTGAGCTCGGCAGTCATGGTGTCATTGTTGGTTGCAAAGTAAGGTGAAATGTATCCCTTGTCAAATTGCATACCTTCAACGGTATCAATATCAATACCAAAGGTTTGAGAATCTTCTACGGTAATTACACCGTCTTTACCAACAACTTCCATGGCGTCAGCAATTTTGTTACCAATTTCGGAGTCTACTGCAGAAATTGTTCCAACGGAAGCAATTTGCTCTTTAGTAGAAACTGCCTTAGAAGCACTCTTCATTTCTTCTACCGCAGCATTAACAGCTTTTACAATACCACGACGAATGGCAATAGGGTTTGCACCTGCAGCAACGTTGCGCAGACCTTCGTTTACAATAACTTGAGCAAGAAGTGTTGCTGTGGTAGTACCGTCACCTACGGTATCATTGGTTTTTGTAGCAACTTCTTTAACAAGCTGTGCACCCATGTTCTCGATAGGATCTTTAAGTTCTACTTCTTTTGCAACGGTTACGCCATCGTTGGTAATGGTAGGAGCACCGTAAGAACGCTGAAGTGCAACGTAGCGACCCTTAGGTCCAAGAGTGGTAGTTACGGCGTCAGCAAGTGTGTTTACACCGTGAGCAAGTTTGGCACGAGCATCGGTACCAAAAACAATATCTTTAGCCATTGAGCTTTTCCTTTCAATATAATATGCTACTTTACGCAGGTACATCGTTTATTTTTGCCGCTTTTGGCAGAGACGCGCCTGCATGTGTTTATAAGAATTTACTTACTCGCACAAAATTGCATAGATGTCATCGCTGCGAAGCAACAGATATGTTTCGCCATCGATCTTAACTTCATTACCGCCAAATTTGCCGTAATAAACTTGATCTCCCACTTTAACGTCTAAAGCAATGCGCTCGCCTTTGTCGTTTAACTTACCAGCGCCAACTGCAACAACTTCGCCACGTTGAGGTTTTTCTTGTGCACCGCTTGAAATATACAATCCCGAAGATGTTTTCTCTTCTTTTGGAGCGGGTTTAACTAAAACTCGGTCAGCCAAAGGCTTAAGTGTCATAATATGAACCTCCTTTTGTATGCACAACATACGTGCAAGGAACCTAATACAAATTTGAGGATGGACAAATGACGTATTGCAGTTGCCCATCAACTATTAGAAAGCATACCCATATTTTTTTTCTTATACAAGAGGAATAACAAAATCTTAATAAGTACACTTAGATTTTCTTATTGTCTTCACAACAGTAAAACTCATAGTGGCTTGTGCGAATTGTTAAGAGTAATCCTGTAGATACTCCTGCAAACACCACAAACTAATCTTTTGAACACGCAAGATTTGCGCGTTGATATAACCCCGCGTCCATAAATCCTTGTGAGCGATAATACTTACGTGTTCCAATCGAAGAAATAACATTTATCGACGTATAGCCTGCTTCGCGTGCAATAGATTTTGCACGACTAATAAGTTGCTTACCCAAACCATGGTGCTGAGCCGTTCCAGCATGACCTTCAATTTGAGCCGTTGTGCCATATACGTGGACCTCTCTAATCATTGCCTCATGAGGCAAAATAGGAAAATGTTCACACGCGCAATATTTGTCAAGCGCAGATCTATGCGGAAGAGAAAGCCTTAAAAAGCCTGCTATACGGTTATGATCATCAACCCACTGCAAAAAATACTCGGTAGAAACGTTTGTGGCATACGGAACAACTTCCATATGAAGCGTACGCGGATCAAGAACACTTGTTGCAATTTCGCGCATACGAATTTCGCAAGGTTGCGTAGTGCTTTGTGCAATTTTTTGTTCTACTAACTGACGCAAATTACCCTTTTTATTGCCCGAAATAATGTCGGTAGACGAAATGTCTCTAATCATACGCGAAATACGTGTAAAACATGGCGTTGCCAGCACATCGCTTACAAGCACATCTACCAGCTCTTCTTCGGTGTATGCCTGCCAAAGACCACGCTCATAACATGCTTTCAGCCGAGCAGAATCTACCAACACACACGGATAGAGTTTTACTTCATCGGGCAAATACAAGCTGTCATGCACCAACATCTTGAAATCTTTTTTATCGGTATCTGGCGTTGAGCCCAACAGATTAACCATTGCGTGAACATGAATCTTAAATCCAAATAAACGCAGCAGCTCAAAGGCTTGCTTTATATCATCAAGTGAGCCTTTGCGTAAATTTCGCTGACGAATTTCTTCGTTGAGCACCTGAATACCCATTTGGACTTTGGTACAACCAAGCGCGCGCATAAGATAGAGATGTTCAACGTTTATGGTATCGGGTCGCGTTTCGATCACAAGGCCAACTACACGGTGATGTGCACCTTCGTTGATACGCTGCTGTTCGCGAACTTCATCCATAGAAGCTCGCTGAAATGCGGCTGCTTTAACCCAAGTTGCGCGAGCTGTATACGCTGCGCTAAATGCCTCGTTATAGGTAAGTTTTCCTGCATCAATATCGTGCTGAGTACGCTCATAATGAATTTCACGAGCGTGCGGGTCAAAGCGCAAGCCACAGCGCTCGTACAGTGCAACAATGGCGTTTCTCTCTTTGTGTGAAGCGTAGCCCATATTGAGCGCGCGAAAAACTTCGCGAATAAACCAACACTGATACGCCGTGGGATATTCGCTCCATGTTCCGCCCAAAATAATGATTTCTATTTTATCGGTTGGATGGCCCATATTCACCAACGCTTGTAGGCGCAAGGTTGTTTGTAAAAATGGATCGAATAAACACTGCTCCGCGCGCTGGCAAGCTGGTTCTCGGCTCATATAACTTTTTGGCATACGAATATCGCTTGGACAAAAAATACAATTTGAGCTGCACGGCCACGGTTTGGTAAGAAGCGTAATAGTAGCCACGCCCGAAGCAGAGCGTCTAGGCTTTATACGCAACGTTTGAATAAGTTTTTGTTCTGTTTCATCGGTTACGCCCCAAGATTTCCAGAGCTGGTGTTCATAATGCTTAACTTCCATATACCGAGGAATAAGCTGCTTTTTTGACGTTTGTTCCTCGTGGGTGGTAATCCCGCGGTTACATTCGTTAAGAAATGCATTGAGCTGAACAGACGTAAGCGCGCCTGTTTTCTCAACGCGCTTGATAAGCTTAAGAAGAACATCGTCAATTTGTGGCGTGTTATGATATATGTATTCTGGTGCAGTAGTCATAGTATTAGTGTAACGCATATGCTAAGCATACGAGAACAACAGATGCGCTTGCAAGAAAAAACACCAAGCACCAACAAGCCTGATAACGTGTAGGGTCATGTGCATAGCAAAGATAGAACGGAAAGAAAGAACGTTGAACAAACAAACCATGCAAACATTGGTTAGTCTTACCAATGACTTTTACCACAAGGAAGCTCAGTCGTTTTCTGATACTCGCACCCGTCCATGGGATGGGTGGGCATATGCAATGGATTACCTGCTCAAACATGGTTTATCTCTGTTTAGCAACAACAATGTATCATACGCACAAACACATCTTTGCGACTGTATTGATGTGGCATGCGGAAACCTTCGGTTCCTAGATTTTCTTATCAACTACCTGCACAACAATAAAGGTTACCCCAATGCAGGCAGCAAGGGTGCGCTATCTTACATTGGCATTGATAAACAATCAGCACTTACACAACTTGGCATGCAAAAGCTCTCGCATACGCTTACGCAACATGCATGCGTAACCATTCATACAACAGACGTGTTATCTAAGCTCATGGCTGAGCGTGACCCCATGGCAGAGCTTACACAAACAACAAGCCTCATGGTATGCTTTGGTTTTATGCATCATATTCCCAGCTTTAAGCTCAGACAAGCGTTCCTATCAGCACTTTGTAAGCATGTACGTGTAGGCGGCATTATCGTGCTTTCGTTTTGGTGTTTTGGCAACACCGAGCAAGGACGCATCAAAGCGCAAGCACAAACAAAAGAGGCTCTATGCGCACTGGCAGCGCAACAAAGATATACGCTTGACGCGTCCGAGCTAGAAAACAACGATTACCTGCTTGGATGGAAGCATACGCAAGGCGTTATGCGCTATGCTCATAGCTTTTCTGAACAAGAAGTATTCAACCTTATAGCCAACACAGCAGCGCTTAAACTTCTTACGTATTGGTATGCCGATGGAAAAGACAATCATTCAAATTTGTATGTAATTGCACAAAAAGCAGCGCAAGTCTAGTATTGCGTGCGGAATTTGACATTGTTTATGCAAACACTTGGCAAAAATGAACATGATTTGGAAAAGGTCACATTCTAAACATGCTCCATGCTCATACAACTACAACTCATACATACCGTGATAATATGCGTTAGTTTGCAAGCCATGCAAGCGCAGCTACAACTGCAGCTTCAAAACCACGGTCAAGCGTTGGCTGTAAATCGGGCGCAAAATGTGGGCTATGGTTTGCAGGAGCATTATTCATATCCACAAAGCCTCCCAGCGTCCAAAATGTATAGGGACAACCCCATTCATCAGGGATATAAGAAAAGTCTTCCGATACGCTTTGCGGTTCGCCTTGCAATGATTGCTTAGCAAAATACGAGGTAAATGCTTCTTGAACGCGCTCGGTGGTGTCTTTGTCATTGCTTGTAAGAGGTCCTCTATCAAAATATTCAATATCGGGTGCAATCGTACAACCTGCCGCCGCACATTCTGCACGAACAATGCGCTCAATTGCTGCAAAAAGGCGCTTTTCAAGCTCGGCATTATAGGTTCTGGTATTAAGCAATAAGACTGCATCATCGGGTATGATATTCGCTTTATTCCCTGCCGATACAGAACCAATGGTAAGCACAACCCGCTCATCTGAGGGCATCTCGCGCGACACAATAGTTTGCAAACGCATAATAACACTTGCCGCTAAAACAATTGGATCGATTCCTAGTTCGGGCATACTACCGTGAGAGCCCTTACCATGTAAGGTAATGCGAATAGAGTATGCCGCCGAGAAAAATGCACCTACTTTTGTTGCCACGCAGCCTCCGGGAAGCGTAGGCATAACGTGCTGACCTAAATACACATCGGGCTTGGTAAACTGTGTGCATAAGCCCTCGCGAATCATAGACAGCGCACCTTGGCCTACTTCTTCGGCAGGTTGAAATACGCCAAGATAGGTTCCCTTCCAAGCGCACTTATGCTCATTAAGCGCTTTAAGTGCAGAAAGTAGGCTCATAATATGAAAGTCGTGGCCACACGCATGCATGGTGGGAACACTGGCACCAGTTGTGCTGTCTTGCACGGTATACGTAGATGCATAGGGTTTTTGTGACGTTTCTTTAACAGGAAGACCATCAATATCGGCACGCATAGCAACACATGCGCCCTCGCCATTTTGGATACGAGCTACAAGTCCCGTTTTACCAATACGAGTTACCTCAATATGTGAGGCCTGTAACTCATCATATATCCGCTGAGATGTCCACACTTCTTGAAACGCCGGCTCGGGATGTTGATGAAACTCTTTATACAAGGCAACGCGTGCGTCCCTTGTTTGATCAAGCCCGCTTAATACCTGCGAAGCACAGGCTTTTATCTGCGATTTTGTAGGTAATGCTTGAGTAGTTGTATGAGTGTTAGATGTCATAATAACTTCGATTCACGCCACATGTGTTACGCGACTAGAGCGTATGCAAACCTCATAAAAACGTCTGTTAAACCACCAAGAGCTGATGCAACTTCAAGCGGCTTTGTGCTCAAACCAAGCACAGAACACAAAGCCACATATCTGAGTTGTTTTTTTGCTGCTCTAGCCTGTACTGACCTAGACTTTTTGTACGGCTCTAGTCTTCTTGATTGTCTTGACGAGAAGAAATTTGAGTTTGAAGCAGTGCAACAAAATCATCAAACGCATATTGTTTGGTGGTGTTGGTACGATCTCGTACCGAAATATTGCCCGCCTGAGCTTCTTGTTCGCCTACGATAAGCATGTAGGGAACGCGGTCAATTGAGCGCGCCTCACGGATTTTATAGCCAATTTTTTCGTCGCGATCGTCCAGCTTTACTCTAATCTTAAGGTCGCGTAGTTTCTGCGTAAGTTCGCGTGCATATGCGCGCGTTTTTTCGGAAACTGGCAAAACTTTTACCTGCAGAGGTGCCAGCCATACAGGGAATTTACCCTCGTACTGCTCGATAAGCATGCCAATGAAGCGCTCAAACGAACCAAAGCCTGCGCGGTGAATCATAATCGGGCGCTTCTTTTGACCGTCTTTGTCAACATATTCAAGGTTAAAGTTGTGTGGGAATTGGAAGTCAAGCTGAATAGTTCCACATTGCCACGTACGGCCTAAGCAGTCTTTAAGATGGAAATCGATTTTTGGCCCATAAAAAGCGCCGTCGCCCTCGTTAATCGTATACTCAAGACCCATAGTTTCCAAAGCGTTGCGCAAACCGTCTTCTGCGGTTTTCCAATCCTCGTCTGAGCCCATAGAATTTTCGGGGCGTGTAGACAGCTCAACTTTATACGGAAATCCAAATTGCTTATAGTATGCGGTAATAAGGTGCGTAACCTCTGCAACTTCATCACAAATTTGATCGGGACGAATAAAGAGGTGCGCGTCATCCTGCGTAAACTCACGAACGCGGAACAAACCATGAAGCGTACCTTTAAGCTCGTGACGGTGATCAAGACCTGCCTCTGCCAGTTTAAGCGGCAAATCACGATACGAACGAGGCTTGTTCATGTATACCAAGCATGCACCTGGGCAGTTCATAGGCTTAATGGCAAAATCTTCTTCGTCAATTTTTGTGGTGTACATATTTTCTTTGTAGTGATCCCAGTGACCAGATGTTTCCCACAATTTACGCGAAAGGATAACAGGCGTTTGAATTTGCTCGTAACCAAATTTTTCTTGCATTTCTTGCCAATAGTTCATGAGTGCATTGCGGATACGCATACCATTGGGCAGCCAAAACGGAAAACCAGGACCTGCTTCGTTTACCATAAACAGATCCATTTCGCGACCAATCTTTCTGTGGTCACGTTTTTCTGCTTCTGCCATAAGGCGTTCATGCTCGGCAAGCTCTTCTTTTGTTACAAATGCAACACCAGATATACGAGTGAGCATTTCGTTATCACTATTAGCTTTCCAATATGCACCCGAAACTCCCGTAAGCTTAAAAGCTTTTGCCATCTTGGTATAGCACACATGAGGACCGGTGCACATATCAACGTATTCGCCTTGCTTATAGAAGGTAAGACGTGTGTCCTCTGGAAAATCGCCAATATGTTCTACCTTAAATTTCTCGCCACGCTCTTTAAGAAAAGCAATTGCTTCTGCGCGTGGCAATTCAAAGGTTTCAACTTTGAGATTCTCTTTTGAGATTTTTTTCATTTCTGCCTCAAGAGCAGGTAAATCATCTTCACTGATTTTTACGCCCTCGGGGAATTCCATATCATAATAAAATCCCGTCTCGGTTGCAGGACCATATGCAAAGTGAGCTTGGGGATATAAACGTTTAACTGCCTGTGCCAACATATGTGCACATGAATGACGAATAACGTGCTCTTCCATGTCTTTAGGACATTCTTCCACGCGTCCATCGTTATAGAGAATCTTCATACTCTGCCTTTCCGCAGACAAGCATCCACAACATGCTTTTACTGCTTAAGCGAACTGTATAGGTATACATGCTGATATACCGTTCATACAATGAGGTATTTGGCTCGTACTCTATTGGCTTGTACTATCAAAAAATTGCTACGTACGACAACTACGTAGCAAATAATTTTGATACAACCCATTGCAATAAAGGGATTGTTGTACATGCAAACGGCAAACAAATATGTATGTGTATAGCGAGTTTATCACAAGTCATGTGCTTTACGTCTTAAATATTCACTCGTATAAGGTACCTCCATATTGCATGATATGCTTACTTAACATAGCAGTGATTACTAACGCTGCGTACTTTAGGGAGGTTTTCATGAATTTTATGCACAGCATTTCTTCTGAAGATGTTTTTCGCGCTCATCACAGCTTTGTTGACGAACGCGCAAATCAAGTTGCAAAAAATGCAGCAAGTTCTAACGGCGTACGAAAAGCAGCGCGTGTACCCGAGGGCGTTGCACAAAACACACTTGACTTTGATATCGAAGTAACGCAAGGTAAGCGTTGCAATCAACAGCGTTCTGGGCGTTGCTGGATGTTTGCGTCACTTAATACCATGCGCTATCGCATTATCAAAAAATATAATCTTGACACCTTTGAGCTTTCACAAGCATATCCCCTCTTTTGGGACAAAATGGAAAAAAGCAACTGGTTTTTGGAGAACATCATCGACACCGTTGACGAAGATCTGCACGGCCGTCTAGTTTCATTTTTGCTCACCGACCCTATTGGCGATGGTGGCCAATGGGATATGTTTAAGAGCTTGGTAAAAAAATATGGTGTGTGCCCCAAGGAAGCTATGCCCGAAACAGCAAATTCGTGCAACACATCAGACATGGATCGCTATTTAACTCGTTATTTACGTGGTTGTGCGCATAACTTGCGTGAAACACATGAGGCAGGAGCTACAGACGAAGATCTCTACGAGATGAAAAAAGAGATGATGAACAACATTTATCATTTGCTTTCTATCTGTTTGGGCGAGCCTCCTGTAACCTTTGACGTTCGTATGCGCGATAAAGATCACAAGCTAGTGCTTTCAGGTACATTTACACCACAAGAATTTTTCAAGCGTGCTGTTGACATGAACCTTGATGATTATATTTCTCTTATTTCGGCACCAACTGCAGATAAACCGTTTGGTCATACCTACACGGTTTCTCGTTTGGGCAATGTTTGGGAAGATCACGGCGTGCGCTATCTCAATTTGGAGCCGTCCGAGCTTAAGCGCGTAGCTATTGCCCAGCTAAACGATAACTTGCCTGTGTGGTTTGGTTGCGATGTAGCGCAATCATACTTGCGCGATGAAGGTATGATGGATCTTGGCGCGCTTGATGTAGACGCGTTATTTGGCTTTGAGGTTGAAGGCTGCATGGATAAAGCTACACGCCTTGATTACGCAGAATCACTGATGACTCACGCTATGGTGCTTGAAGGTGTTCGTTTAGACGAAAACAAAAAGCCTGTTATGTGGAAAGTTGAAAACAGCTGGGGTAAAGACCACGGTCGTGACGGCTTTGATACCTTGTCGGATGCATGGTTTGACGAATATGTGTATCAGGTTGTTGTAGACATAAAGTATTTAACCGCCGAACAACGAGCTGTATTTGAGCAAGAAGAAGCTCGCGTACTTGAACCGTGGGATCCTATGGGTTCACTTGCACGATAGCTTGTATGATAGCTTATGCGCGCCTACTTGCGCGATAGCTTACACGATAGCTTGTGCGCGCCTACTTGCGCGATAGCTTACACGATAGCTTGCGGTCCTATTCATGTATACGCAGCGCTTGCATAAGCGTGACATCCTAACAGGATATCTTCATTCTTTTCTGATCTTTGTATATGGGCACATCGTAAACGTGGCGATGTGCCCATATTATTCACATGTTGATCACACACAAAAAATCCTTTAGGAAATATTTAGTTGATCATGTAAACTATTTTTCCTAGTGTAAAGCAAACGATCCAGATAAGGATGAACATGAAAAATATACACCGAATTGGAGCAGTTATCGCAGGTTTAGCTCTTGCATATCCGGCACCGCTTGCTATGGCAGCTACTAAGAGCGCAGCAAACATACACGTTCCTCTTGTTTCAAATGAACATGTTAAGCTCAAAAGCATAAGTGATAAAGATGTTGCAAGCGCACGTAAAAATTCTGAAGATGCTCAGCAAAAAGAAAACGCTGCTAAAGAACTTTTAAAACAACATAAAGATAAGCTTTCAGTTGCACAGAACAATACTGAACAGAAGCAAAAAGCTGTTCTCGAGGCACAAAAAGCTCTTAAAGAAGTCGGCGAAGTTGATAAAGAAGATTTTAAAAACAAAAAAGCTGCGCTTGAAAAGGTTAAAGCTGAACAAAAACAGGCTCAACGCGCAAAAGACAATGCTGATAAAGATATCGAAACCAAAGAGAAGACACATCAACTTTTTAAGCAGAAACTAACCGAAGCAACTCAAAAGCACACGCAACATATAGAAGAAGCAAAACAACTTGAAAGCGAACTTACTCAAGCAAAACAACAGCTACAGACAGCACAACAGCAATTATTGGAAAAAGCTAAAACGTATGACGAAAAATTTGAAAAACTTTCGACTGCGATAGAAGCAAAAACCAATGAGCTTAACGGCTTGGAGCAACACAAGAAATCTAAAGAAACTGAAAAACAGGCTAAAGAGAAGCTGCTTAGCGAGCATCAAACACTCAAAGATACAAAAACTCAGGAAGCTCAAGCGGCTCAGCAAAAACTTAACGAATTACAAGGTCAAACTGCTGGACTAAAAGAAAAAGAAAAGGCTATTCAAAAAGAAAAAACTGCTCTTGAAAATGGTGGAATTGGTAATTTGGGTAGCATTATCAACAAACTTGCAAAAGCAGGGGAGGAAATTAAGCAAAATGCAAACGCAATAGAGCAGCAAACAAAAAAGAAAGAACAAGCCGAAACTGCAAAACAACAAGCTGAAGCTAAAATAGCAGAGCTTAAGCCCCAAATTGATCAAATAAAAAGGGACCTCAACAAGCTCAACTTTACTATTCAATTTAAAAAAGGCATCAAACAGCAAAAAGATGCAGAATTTGCACAAGAACAGCGCAAAGCCGAAACGGAAAAAAGACCTTTTGTTGTGGCGAAAGATCGCGCTGAAGCAAAAGTTGGACAGCTTACACAAAAAATTAGTGACAATACGCAAGAGAAAACAAAACTTGAGCAAAACATTCAAGAACATACCGAGCATGAAAAACTAGCAAAACAACAACTTACAGAAGCCGAAGAAACTGCTCGTCGAGCAAGCGAAGGACTCCAAACTAAACTTTTAGACTTAGTTGCAAAAACAAAGGAATTTGAGCCCATACTTGAAGCATATAACAAACGTGAAGAAGCTGAAGAAAAAGAAGCCGTAGCTAAGAGTGAACTTAAGCAAGCTCAAAGTGAATTATCACAGTTACAAGAAGCTATCTCACAACAAGAACGCGTTGTTAAGGATGCTCACGCAAAAACTGTAGCTGCACAAAAAACTCTTACAGAAGCAGTACTTCAATTTGAGGCAAAACAACGTGCCGAAGCCGAACAACAAGCTAGGCCAAAGGAAGAAAAACCTCAAATTCAGGGGCAGGATCAGGCACAGCAACCAAAACAGCGACAAGTTCAACCTCAGGAGCAGCCACAACCGCAGGTAAAACCACAAGGTCAACCTCAGGTTCAACCGCAAGTTCAGCCTCAAAAACCAGCTGTACCCGAAAAACAACCAACACCACCTATGGACAAAAAGCCCCAGACGGGCTCTGCGCCTCAACAAGCTGGCGATGTGGCACCTCAGGCTCCGCAATCAAGCAAACCTCAGCAAAGTGAGCAGCCAAGCGAAGCTCAAAAACAAGCTGACAGCAAACAACAAGACTCAAGTCATGATTACATGCTTGCTCAGCACCCCCACAAAACTGAAAAGCAAACTGGTGCTTCAAAAGCAAAACATCGTGTAAGACGTGCAAACGGCGCGCATCGCACGCCTCAAACTTCCGATTCATCCTTACTCGCATTTGGATTTGGTACATTTGTACTTGGCATAAGTGCAACGGCTTTTGGATTCATGAAAAAGCGCACAAAATAACTTTCGCAGCATAGCACATGCATACGTAACGAATGTGTAGTACACATATGCAGAGCACCACGCTCTAGTCCCATGTTTTATGGGGCTAGAGCGTTCTTGGTTTATGCATATAAACGCAAACAAATATCATGGAAAAACGAGCAGAAAAAGCACGATAAGCATATTTTCTAGCATTTTTTTGTTATATCTATGATGTGCGAATTAAACCCGTCAAACAAGAGCATTCTTAACTGTGCACCTTTACCGTGTAAAGGACTTGTTAACGAAAGGACGCTCGCTTGTCACAAGAAATCTCTTCGAGTACGTTTACGCATACGCTCAATCAAGCTCGCGCAAATACTCATGACACCACCGCAAAGCTTCAGCAAGAACCTGCAGATGAAATGAATGCACACTCCCACCATGAACCTGCATCAGCTATGAACACGCAACGCTCTGGGCAAAAGCCTACACAGACTACGAACACAAACCACGCTCATCAATCCATTTATACGCGCGACGTAATTTTGGTTATGGCAGCATCGTTTTTCTTTATGTTTTCTACTATGCTGGTAACGCCGCTCATTAATGGGTACGCCCTTACGCTTGGTGTAAGTGCAGTTATTGCTGGAATCATTACCGGATCAATGAGCGTAGTTTCTCTTTTCTTGCGTCCTATAGCTGGAAACATTACCGACCGTTTTTCTAAGTATCGACTATCTTGTATTGCAGGAGTGCTTATTTTTATTGGCGTCGTTGGCTATTGTATTGCTCCTAACGGAGTTTGGCTTATTATCTTTAGACTTATTAACGGTACGGGTTTTGTGCTTGCAACGGTATGTATGACTACATGGTTAGGTTTTCTTGTTCCGCGCAATCACGTGGGCGAAGCTATGGGCTTTTACGGGCTTATGAACGCTCTTGCTATGGCCATCGCCCCTGCAGTTGGAATTTATTTTTATAAAATTATCGGCTACCGAGAAGCCCTTATGTTAGCAGCTGGTGCCGCATTCATCATGCTGATTGTTATCCAATTTGTAAGCAATCACGCATACCCTCTTGTACAACAAAAAAGCTGCGCGGACTCTACAAACGCGTGTTCTACTGAATCAAAGGCGCCGTGGAGAAACGTTAAGATCCTTCAAAAAGACGCGTTTCCTATTACGTTATTTATGATTTGTTTTTCTATACCCTACTTTGCAACGCAAGCCGATTTGGTTGAATACGTGGCGGACGCGTCACTTGAAGTATCAAGTGGGCTATTTTTTATCATATACGCAATTGCGCTGCTCATCATACGTGTTGTCTTCAAAAAATACTTTGATTTAGTAAGGTTTGGCATCTGGTTTTGGATAAGCACCATTGCTATGGCAGGATATTTGCTTATGATGTCGTTCATGGCTAACGATATTCATATGAGTATTGCCGCGATTCTGTTATCAATTGGATACGGCGTTATTTATTCGGTAAACCAATCAACTGCCATGATGCTCGCTCCTCGAAGCGAACAAGGTCTTGCAAGTTCAACATTTTATATTGGTCTTGATATTGGTATGGCTACAGCGCCAATGATTGGCGGCGTATTAGTAACATGCGTTCCCCACGCACTATTTTTCCCTGCCATGCTTGTGCTGTTACCACTTGCTTGTGTGGTATATGGGCACTATCGCACGCGTTTGAATAACGCTATTAATCACGATTAACACCTCGCCAGCTAAAACCACTGCCAGCCAAAAACGTAACAAGCAGCGCGCGCAAAGGCGCTGATAGTAGGCGTCAATCAGTAAATGCTAAGCATCAGCCTGCAAATGCACCACACAAAACACCACACGACAGACGCAAAACCGCAGCTGTTAGACATCAAAACAAAGTTATGCAAATGTTAGACATCACAACCGCAGCGCTCTGCAATCGTATGCACATATAAGAAATATTAAACGTATGAGCAGACCAAGATGAGAAGTTCTCACATGTGTCTCATAACAAAGGCGGCTACTACAAATTTTGAACACTTGCTTTTTCTACCAACACGGGATTAAGCATAATATCAAAAGGAGCGTCTTCGTCACCTGCCGCGGACGCAGCGCGTGCAGCTTCTTTGTCGCCTTTATCACTTGCAGCGGATACAGCGTCTGCATCGCCTTTGTCGCCTTTATCGTTGGTACGTTTCTTAACACACACCCGTTTAAGCATGGTATCAAACGATGCTTGAGCTAGTTCAGAAACGTTTTGTTCAACAGAAGTTAAGGCAGGCTCAAACAGCGCGTCAGCTGCAGAGTTGTCGTAACTTACAACCGAATAATCGCGCGGAACTCGCAAGTTTGTTTGATATAAATAGCGAAGCAGCCCTAAAGCGATGTTATCGCTACTTGCAAAAACAGCCGTTGCGCCAAGATGTGCCAGCGCATGAGAAGCATTGTATGCATCTTCTATATAATATCTGCTTGGCAAAATCAAAGAATCATCAAAAACAACGCCATATTCTTGCAGCGCGCGTCTATAACCATTAAGGCGCCTTTGACCCGTTAGGGAATCTGCGTTAATAAGCGCTGCAATGCGGCGGTGATTATGAGCAAGTAAGTAATGCGTGGCAAGATAGCCGCCTAATTCATTATTGAAGTACACCTTATCGCACGCAAGACCAGCAATAGTACGGTCAACCATAACGTAAGGAACGCTTAAGTGCAAAAGCGTTTGCTTGAACTCTTCGGTAGCAGATAGCTCATCAGAAGAAATAATAAAAATGCCATCTACGCCGCGCTGAATCAAAAGCGAAACAAGCTCGCTATCATGCGTGGAACTTTCATCTGAATTGGTGATAAACAAGGCATAGCCATTTTCGCGGCACTTAAGTTCAAGATGTTTAGCAAACGACGAGAAAAATCGGCTCTCAATATTAGGAACAATCAGACCCAAGGTGTGCGAGTGTTGAGTAACCAAACTCCGTGCAATTTGATTGGGTTGGTAGTGATTTTGGCGCGCAATATCTAAAATAAGACGACGTTTTTCATCGCTTACTCGAACATCGCGGCCGTTAAGGAGCAGCGAAACCACCGTAATAGAAACGCCTGCTTGCTCGGCAATATCTTTAAGACGTAATTTCTTTGCCATAGAGTTCCCACATTCTTGGTATGCTTACCTGTTGACTTTCATGCAGCCAATTAACTCGTTTGTATAGTATAGCTGTTATAGGATAGCTTGTATATCGTCTGGGATAACACCTGCACGCCATACAATACGGATTGAGTGATCAGCATGGATAAAGATTTAGTCTTCTTAAAATCCTCGTATGTGGAAAGGTGGCAATTAATTTCATAGTGCATAGATTAAATAGCGCATAGATTAAATTGCTTTTTCCCTATAGAGTAATCCAATACCTTCTTGTGGTAACATTTCCCCTTGATAAGCTATTTTCTACTTTGTTTTCCAAAACTCCGCCATTATTTTCTATAACTTTTATTGATCCGATATTGTCATCATCGCATGTAATCAAAACTTTCTGTAGGTGCAAAGTCTCTTTACAATATGTAAGTGCCATAGAAAGCATTTTTGTTCCATAGCCTTTCATACATTCAGATTGCCTAACTTCGTACCCTATGTGACCGCCATAGTTAATTAAAAAAGAAGTTAATTCGTGCCTAATACCAATTTCACCAATAAATTTTTCATTATCTATCAGCCAAAATGTAGTAGCTCTCACATAATTTGCAGGTAAATTGATACCATGCTCAAAATTATAAGAACGCTCTATAATTGTTTCATAGTCTCTAAAACGTCTTTCAGCATGCGGCCTAAACATTTCATCTTCTTCATTTGCTTCTATATAACTTTGGATATATTTCTTATCTGGTCTAATTAATCTCATAAGTTGTCCTTCTTCTTACTATGCAATTCTAATAAGAATACAATTCTATTAAAATTAGAATCCATACTAGTCTTTTGAGCTTTCATAATGTCATCGCGAAACTTAATCTACATAAGAGCAAAATCAAGCACCTTACGCATCCTTCTCCAGTAGAAAATCTGGTAAATATTTGTGTATAATGCCTTCTTGCGAAAAATTTATTGTGTCCATCGACAAAACGAATTTAGGATAATTATCCTTAACCAATCGATAAACACCAAATTCTCTACTACGAGTCTCTTCACTACCCATTAAATAAGAGACTTGATAATACTCAGTTTTATTTTGCCTCGTAGCAATGAAGTCGATTTCTTGATTGTTAATACGACCAACTTGAACTTGAAAGCCACGAGACAAAAGCTCAATATAGACGATATTTTCCAGAATACGTTCAATTGATGCAACATTTGAAAAACCTACTGCTTGCCTAAAGCCATGATCCGTTACATAGTATTTTTCCTCAACCGTCAATAACTTTTTTCCGACACTGTCATAGCGTGGAGCTTTTTTTAGAAGATATGCGGCTTGGCAAAAATTCAAGTAATTCAAAATGGTGTCCACTGACACTTTACGACCTTCGCTCATAAAATGTTTACGTAAGCTATTGGCCGAAAAACTTTGACCAATATTATCTAAACAAAAAAGTAAAATGCGATTAAACACGTCGACATCTCGGATTGAATTGTATTCAAGTATATCCTTAACAACAACAGTATTGTAGATATCGGTTAAATACTTAAAACTCGGCTCTTCTTCTCCATTAAAATAATGAAGAGGGGGCATGCCGCCAATCTTGACATATAGCTGAAATAATTCCTGTATGCTTAAATTCAAAGTTTGATACAAATTTACAAATTCGCTAAAAGTAAAAGGCAACACCTCAAAACTCACGTAACGCCCTGCAAGCAAGGTAGCAAGCTCGCTAGACAATAATTTTGAGTTAGAACCGGTCAAATAGATATCGCAATCATAATCAACTCTAAGTGCATTTATGACACGCTCCCAGTGAGTGACTAACTGAATTTCATCGAAGAAAAAATATATTTTACCTTCGATTTGTTGACTACGTGTTGCAATTAACTTTTGCAGGTCAAGATCGTTTTTGACCGATAAGTATTGAGCTGATTCTAAATTAATATAAATAATATGACTTGTGGGAACGTCTGTAAGTAACTCAGATTGAATCATGTTTAACAAAGTGGATTTTCCCACGCGCCTCATACCTGTAATCACCTTCACAATAGGCTTGTCAATAAAAGGTTTGATCTTATTAAGATATTTGTTACGTACTATGTATGACATAACATCGTACCTTTCGATTACAGTTTTTTGCTTACGCTATCGATTATAGTCGATAAACCTATTGATTCTTACATTTATTTCTATTATAAACGAAACAAATCACTTATTTCTTTCCGAGCCTCCACGCTTTGAGCACCGCTTTTATTACTCTGTAAGTCAATGCGGCCAACGGCCAAACGATCCAGCCTTTTCTCCAATCGGATGTGATGAAACTATAGGCTAAATAAATGAAGATAATTATAATCCAGTAAGCTTCGAGCAATAACCTAATCTTTTCAGGATAGACAGTCTTTTTCTTTGGTTGCAGCAAACGGTAATAGGACGAGCGGACAATATTCGCCTGTACGAATAAATAAACAGCTGCTGCCACCAGGGCAATAGCAATAACTGCAAAAAAGCCGGATGAAAGTTGATAAAATTCCGGCGCTATATCCGAAATTATAAGAAAAATAAAGGCAACCATACATAAAACAACACCGCTGACCGTCCGCAGTACATACGACGGCATGAACCTCTCCAAGCGTTCTTTGAGCACACTGTCAACACCGTAAGCCGTTTCAAAGTCCTCTTTTTCCAAATATTGATAACGCTT
>NZ_JBWPJQ010000007.1:0-106005 GCF_056583915.1 Fannyhessea sp. C0108B2
GCTTTGATATGAGTTTGAGCATCTGCTCCTTGGATCGTTGCGTTGGCTCCCGCTTTAAAGCTAATACGTACATAGCCTTCAGGTGCTTGGTCACCTGTTGCATCAATTACATTCTTCTTATACTCAATAACAACATCGGGGATAGACGACGCCGCTACAAAATCGCTCGCGACACCAGTTTTTACCAGATAATCATACTCATTAACGCCTCGGGCAATACGCGCCTGTGCCTCGTCCACCGCACGTTCAATAAGCGCACTTCTAAATGCAGCATTCGCGCGCAGAGGAATTCGAATCGCACCATGCGGATCGGGATTTGGTTTTACCTCAAGCGTATCATTGTGATCCTCAAAAATGGTATATCCGCTCTTAGGCTTAGGCTGATACTTTTTAAACGTTGCAAAGCTGCCATACGAATCAATCTTCCCATGCTCAACAAGATTGGGATGGAGCCACATACCTGTTTCATACGAGAGCGCCTGTCCTTCGCCACTCTTCTCAATAACATAGCGAACAAAGTGCGCACTCTGCGCAAGCGGCTGCGGATCAATCAACGAACCATCTTGTTTCACCACAATCATTCTGGTGATTGTCGTAGCAACTGCAGGTGCCAGAGCATGTGCCCCCGCCTCTGTAGACGGCGTATCGGCAACAGTTTGCACATCAAGCGCAACGTCTATATGCGAGCCATCGCTAAATGTCACAACAACGGTAGGCTTTTGTGCAACGGGTGTGCCGCCTCCAGGCTCCGTACCAGGATCACCACCTTGGGCAACAACCAGTTTATATGTGACATCCGAAGGAACCGTACCCGTATGCTTGACAAATTTTTCGGCAACAAGCGACTGACCAGCACCCTCGATCGCGTGCGCCCAATCAAAACCTGTTGGTGCGAGAACCTTATTGCTAGAAAATACCTTCTTATCACGGTACTTATCACTTTGATCTTTGAGCGTGATGTTCAGCGTGATATCGGTAGAGTTACCCGACTCATCTACCGCGCGAATAGTACGCGAATACAAGCCCGTTTGAGCGTCCTTGCTAAAGGCACCGCGCACGGTTAAGACATAGGGATCGGCTTCGGTACCCTTTGTGCTTGAGCTCAATTGTTGCTTATACGCATCGTGGTCATTAGAAAAACCTTGAATGTCCACGTCGTCTTTAACATTAACATCGGCAATAATGTGAGAGTTATCATGCGCCTTAATATGAAGCTCAAACGGCTCATTTTTCCAAACTGTCAAATTGTACGTGTTTGGATCTGCGGACGACTGTTTCAATTCAACGCTGTTTGCGATTGTATCCGAGGCAGCACTACCCTCGCCCGCGTGCGCAAGCGGCTTCATCTTTGCTGGTGCTTCCACGCTCACAACAGGCTTAGTTACATCGTTTACAACAAGACGACCCTCTATTAATCTACTTGAACCATCGCCAAAAGTTGCCTTAATGGTAACTTTTTTGCCAAGTCGATCTTTGGTAATAACATCAATTTTGTGGTCGTTTTGGTCGTTAAATGTATAGGTTGCAGTAACTTTCGCAGCTTGAAGCGCTTGTTTTGTTGCGGCGCTTACAAAATCAGCAGCTTGGAGGCTTTTGCCTGAGTTAACTTCTACCGTTTGCGTGGCACCCGTAAGCGCGCTGTCTTCAAACTGCGCCGCTTGTTCTTTGACCACAAGCTTGAGCGTATAGCTCGATGCATTACCCGCACTGTCGGTAACGGTTATCGTGCGCATAAACTGATCATAGGCATGACCATCTGTGCCGCGCTGGCGAAGCGTTGTGCTCGCAGGAACAGTTCCCGAAATCGTTACAACGTAGGGATCAGCCTCGCTACCCTTTTTGTCTTTATAATCATTGTGGTGCGCATCGTGATCATTCTCGACACCTGAAATATTTTCCCCACTCACCACAACATCGCTGATCAAGCCAGAATTATCGCTTGCCTTTGCCTGAATGCTAAAGTGCTCGTTGCGATACACCTCAACCGTAACCGTATCACCAGTTTGAGTAACCGATGCAGTTTTATTGCTCTCACCTGCAGTATCAGGCGTTTTAACAACAGACAGAACGGGTTTAACGCTATCTTTAACTTTAAGATGGCCAAGCACGATCTGCTTGGAGCCGTCACTAAAGGTCACTGTCACAGAAACGGTGGATCCGTCGTCCGTGGTTACCTTATCAACCTTATGGTCATTATCAAAGGTAAACGCATATGTTTCGGAGCCGTTCGCCTTATCAAAGAGCCGTTTCGTCTCGTCACTTACAAAGTCTGCAGGGAGCAGCTGTTCAGTGGTATTGACTTCCACTTCTTTGGTGGCGCCTTCGATCTTCTTGTTACCATCAAACTGCGCTGCCTGCTCTTTTACAACGATCTGAAGCGTTTCAACAGAGGTATGATCCACGCCATCCCAAGCGCAAATAGAACGTGTAAAGGTGTCAGCCTTGCGGTTGGTAGCTAAGTCAGAATTAGTTAATTGTGTTGAGCTGGACACTACACCCGAAATCGTCAAAACGTAAGGATCAGCACTCGTACCACGTTTTCCGTGGTTGGCAGCCTGATAACTATCGCGGTCATCAGAAATACCTGGAATGTTATCGCCTTGACGCTGAACATCGTTAATAACACCAGAATTATCCGTAGCTTTTGCTTGAATGCTAAAGCGTTCGTTGCGATACACCACAATGCGCGTTGTGTGATTCGTCTTATCATGCATTATCGACTCAATAAGGTTAGAAGCACCGCTTACATCAGGTGTTTTATCAATCTTAAGTTGGGGCGCCGTTGTATCGACTACTTTCAGCGTACCAGTAATAGTTGCCGTTGAATTATCGCTAAAAGTGACGGTAATAGCCACATCTTTACCGCTCGTGTCAACTTTGTCAATAGCAGGTGCCTTGTCATCAGCAAAAGTATAAGGATTCTGTGCAAGCGAGCTACCAAGCAAACGCTTGGTGTCTTCGTTTACAAAATCAGACGGTGCAGGTGCAACCGAATTGACTTCAACTTTTTTAACAGCACCATGGAGCTGAGCTTGCGTAAAGCGCGCGCTTTGTTCTTTAACGACAAACTTAAACTGCGTGATACTTTGATTTCCATTGCCGTCAGTTGCAACAATAGTGCGCGTGTATGTTCCCGTACCAGCGTCACCGTTAAATTTACCTCTGATGTTCAAGATATAAGGGTTCTTACCATGATCCACACCTTGCATATCGTGATCGGTTGTAATGGTAGCGTGCGGGAATTCAACTGGATCGGTTCCCTTATTGGAAAGCATGGCGTCCGTCACAACTTTAGAGTCGTCAACAACACGCACGTCTACGCTAAAGTGCTCGTTTCGATACACGGTAATGGTCCGCTGTTCGTTATCTACGTCAACGGCATTGGACTTGCCAGGCGCCTCGTGTTTTGCAAAGGTAACTACAGGGTCATTTTTGTCCGTAACTTCAAGCTTGCCTTGGATTTCCTTGGTAGATCCATCAGAAAAGTGAGCAAGTACCGAAACTGCCACACCGTCTCGGTTAACTGTGCTTGTGGAAGGAGCTCCATCTTTGAACGTATACGATGTGACTCCCCCGTTGGCGCCGCTAAGCAGCTTCTTAGTGGCATCTGATACGAAGTCTGCCGGAGTATAGTTAAGCGTTTTATTAACTGAAATCGACTGCGTTCTGCCCGATACAGTTTGATCGTCAAACTGAGCTGCCTGTTCTGTTACTACAAATCTAATATATGCAGTTGATTGGTTACCAACGCCGTCCGATGCATCAATTGGCCTCGTATATTCAGATTTTTTACGCGTCGTGTTTGGATAGGGTAAGCCCAGCGTGGAGTTCTTTGGCACCGTTCCATACATCCGCAGCACATAAGGATCATTTTGTGTACCGCGTTTACCACTATTAAGCTGGTAGTAGCTGTCACGGTCATTGGATACCCAGGGAAGTGTTATTCTATTTTTTAGATCATTCACCACGCCCGAATTATCCACTGCTTCAGCTTGAACGCCAAAGCGCTCGTTTCGATACACAACGATCTTCGTAATAACTTGATTATTCTCTGTTGTAGATATAAGCTTCACTTTGCCAGCTAGTGGCTGGTGCTGAGCATCCTCACCAGGAGTAGCAACGATTTTTATCTGAGGCGCATGTGTATCTTGAACAACGAGCTTTCCGGTAATAGTTGCCGTAGAGCTGTCATGAAAACGAGCGACCACTGCCACATCGGAAGGTGTATAGGTGCGGCCCTTGCGCGCGGACACCTTGTCTATTGATGGAGCGGTACCCGTAGAAGCACCCTCAGCTTTTGCCCATTCATAGCTCACACCACCATTTACATTCTTCAACGCATCAAGCGTTTGTTGACTTACAAAATCGCGCGGCGAGAGATGTACAGTTGGATCGTTTACTTCAACTGTTTTTTGTGCGCCCTCAAGCTTTGTATACTTTTGTGCTTGGGGCAAAACTTCCACAACAAATTGCATGAAGCCTTCGTGATCAGCGCCGTCCCAGGTTCTCACCTTAAACGTGCGCGTACCTTGCTCGCGCGCCAAGCCCGTTACACTTATGGTATAAGAAGTTGTAGACGTATCCTGATTACGATGGTCTTGCTGATACGTAGCTTCATTTGATGTTAAATAGCTTCCTGCTACATCGCCCAAACGAACATCCATGACATGGTTTGAGTTATCGCGCACCTGGACATCAAAGCTAAATGCTTCGTTCGCGTATACCGTGATCTTCGGCGCACTCGTTGCAGCAAAGGACTCAGAAGGCGCAAGCGTCTGCACACCTTGCGCGTTTCCTGTAATGATAGCGCCCGTCTTTGCAACAAGAGAAACGCTTGCAAGTTTGGTGTCTTGGACGTGCAGTTTTGCATTCTCAACGTCAACGGAAGATCCATCACTAAACGTAATACGAATAGTTCTAGTTTGAGGATCTTTTCTGTACTGGTTATCAAAGCCCGTACATGTATTGCCTTCGGAATCAAGATAGCTAAAGTTAGCATTTTTCGGAAGAAGCGCTTGCGTGCCGTCCGAAGTATATATAAAGCTGCGCACATCGGGAACTGACGCATTTACTTCTATGGTCTGTTCATGCGGACGCAAATTGGCGTATTTGCGCTTTTGTGACACAACATGAATCGCAAGGTGCGCTTCTTGTGTTTGGTCTTTCACATCCCACGCACGTGCCGTCAACTCAAATGTTTGCTCAGCATTAGGATCTAAAGGATGCTTAGGAGCAGTGCCGGTAAGCGTCACTACATAGGGATTGTCTTGCGAGCCACGCATATCACGTGCACCATTCGTATCTTTTATATACTTTTGCTGAACAGCAGCTTCATCAGAAGTAACCCACGATGGGAAACCTGAACCTGTGGCCGCCTGTACCCGCAGATCCTGTACGATATTCGAGTTATCGCTACCTTTTACGCGAATCGTAAATTTCTCGTCGGCATATACGTCTACGTTATAGCTACCATCAGCATTTGCGGTAAGGTCTTGCGTATGCTCTTTTCCGTCAGCAGTTTGAGTGACTTTCTCAAATGCAAGCTGAGGCTTTGTTTTGTCATCGACGCACAGATTTCCTGCAATATCAATAAATGAGCCATCGCTAAACGTAGCTCGTACATATACAGGTTTAGAGCCGTTTCCTTTGTTGGTAAGTTTATCGATCGTTGGCGCCGAGGGCGTGGCATGTGAACCAGGCGCAACTCCCCATGAATACGTAACTCCCTTTTTATGAGGATCACCCGAAGGAGCTTTGCTTAGAAGTGCTTTAGTACTGTCGTCTACAAAGCGTTCAGGCGTAAGATTTGCATGAGGGTCGTTCACTTCAACCGTAACCAGTGTACCGTTTACTTTATTGCGATAACGTCCTGCTTGAGGAGCAACCACCACCGTTACGGGCATAGACGTGGATCGAATGTTCTCGCCATCCCACGATTCAAAGCTAAAGGTGTAGGTCTTCTTGCCGTCGTTTTCACGGGTTGCACCCTGTCCCTTAAGCGTCAGTACATAAGGATGGGCACTATCAACCGACATACCGCGGTGCGCTTGTTGGTAATCCTCATGGTCGCTTGAAAGACCAGGAACGTTTGAGCTTGTGGTAAGAAAATCGGTCATCTTATTGGTGGTGTCGATTACCTTTGCTTGGACAGTATACGGCTCGTGATTATAAATCGTAAGCGTAGGCTTCACATTTCCGTTTGCGTCGGTAAGCGAAAACTCAGCAGATCCGTTCTGCGGTACCACGTCTACCGTGCTATAGCTCAATGTGTCCGAAGCTTTAAGCGTAAGATTTCGATACTGCATGTCAGGCGCGTCGCCTTTATGCTTTGCTGCATTAAAACTAATCCAAAAACTGACACTTCCGTCATCATTTACTACAAACGGATGCTTTGCGTCATTTTGGACAATATCGTAGTGGTCTTTATTTGCGTCGATAATAGTTTGTTTAACCTTATTCTTTTCATCCTTTGAAAGAACAATTTTTTGACCCTTAAAACGCACACCAATCTTGGTTTTCTTGGCATACGCTGCTGCAGGAATCACGCGCACATTTAAGGATTTAATTTCGCGGTTGGGCAAAAAGGCGTTGAGGCCGTCGTCAACAGCCCTTTTATCTCCGTAAATGTCCGTAATATCCTTATCCCAAAAGCACGGAAAACCAGAACCGGCCCATGCAATATTCATTTCACTATTCGGCTTAGCAATAACTACACCGCTTAGGTCAATGCGGGCGTTATGATGCACGTACGGGTTGTGTACGTTGTTATCAACATCTACAGGTGTTTCTTTAAAATCGGCATTAAAGAGATTTTCATCTGACTTTCCAAGCTGATAAGAAAGAGGAGAATTGCTCTTATACTCGCTTGTCCACATGTACAAGCCTTGCTTATCATTTTTGGAACTCAGCGAGATTTTAGTTTTTTCACCTTCGTGAACAACAACATATTCATTTTTAGTGGTAGAGTCAACTTTAATATTGTTCTTAGTGCCATTTACCGTAATATCAAGCTCGGGCTTAAAGCGCATACCGCCCCATTGCATAAAATTGATAGTGGTTCGCTTCTCGTATGAGCGATACCCTGCTGCATAATAGGGGTTATGCGCATTTGGCGAGTTGGGATCATCAATACGCGTGTCGTAAGTGAGCTCATACATAGCTGTATCTTGGCTACGTGTATCAAACAGAAATACGCGTCCTGTGTTTTCCTGAATGAGTTGCGCATAGTCGATCTGTTGATAGTCACTTGCTGTTTGCTTATTGAAATCAAATTTATATTTATATAAGTTATCTACAAACGGCCCCATCTTAATGCCATCAGAGTTATTTGTAAAAGCAGCAAGGTCCGTCCATTCATCACTGTTGTTCTTTTTTGTACAGCCTTTTTGTGGGTACTGGGTTCCTTCCCAATAATGCTTATAGATGATATCCTTTAGGGTATGGGCAAAACCAGTAAAGTTATACTTGTTGTTTGACCACCAAGCGTTATTCCCCTCATACACATAAGGTTTATTGTTGTCATTAAGATAGGTGTTGGGGCCTTCAGCAGTACCGGTAACCATACTGCTGATCATATCCTTATTTTTATTTCTAATATTCGCAAACAGGTTGTCAACACCTTGACCCGTATAGGTCATGGATTGGAGTCCGCTTTGTGTTACATTTTTTGATGTTACTTTAAACGTTGAGTCTTGAAATGCCTTGCCATCACGCGATGAAACAATCGTTTGACCTTTTGGCACCGTAAAATAATTATGACCCGATCGATGTAAGTCATGATTTTTATTAAAACGCAAATACCAGCGGTATCCTACTAATTTGCCCTGATTATCCTTAATAGGTTTATTGCTCACATAAATAGTGCCATTAATATCTTTAACTGTGGGAATATCACGTGCATTATTATGCGTACCATACAAAAAAGTACCAGGCTTATAGAGACCAAACACATCGTCAGGCGTTCGAATATCAGAAGGATTTTCGGGCACAATGTACATGCCGCGCTTGTGCCAAAACACATAATCAAGCCAGCGTCTAATTTCATTACGGTCTGAGGCGTTTCTAATACCCAAAATTGCATTTTGACCGATAAATGCATCGGTACGCGGTACACTTCCTGAGGTTTCGTCAATAACCTTATTGTCATCATTGTTATTCCAGCTCAGCGCATATTGTAAGAATGCGATGGCAGAATTTTTTGCTTGTTGAAGTTTAAATGCCTCGGAATTAAACTCTTTGGCACCTTGTACCTTATGAAGTTCAAGACCCTTAAGGTCAAAATCTCTATCTTCTTCTTGTTGTTTTCGCCAGCTTGCAAGAGAGCGCTTGGTGCGCACACGACCTGCACTTTCTTGAGATCTCTCTTGTGCGTGTGCGATGGCGTTTGCGTTGTTAACAGAAGGCTCCACACCAGCATCGCTGGCTCCAGACACAGATTCCTTCTTTTGAGCTAGGGGGGGGGGTAAGCGTTTTTTTATGAGCAGAATCTTCTAACGGTGCGGATGTGCTCAACACTTTAGGTGCAGACTTTTCTGCATGTAAAGGGATGTGCTTAGGTGAAGCCTGAGTCTCAGGTGCGTCAGACGCTGCTTCTTTATGAGAATTAAGCAACAGGTTATGCGAAGAATCGTGCTCATCTGTAGTGGCTTCATGCGCCTCAGCGTGCGTGGCATTAACACCTAAATACAATGACGACGCAACCAGCATGGAAGTAGCTCCTGCCGCAAGTGTAGAAACATCGGCATGATGCATGTCTTTTTGCACCTTTGTGCGCTTGGTTTTCTCTGTATGCTTACCCTGAGATTTCACAAAATCCTCCAATACCTAAAAAACACAGATGTGTTTATATTTTACCTTAAAATAATGTGAAATTTCAGCATAGAGGAAAATTCTGGAAAACAGCGAAATCAGTACGTCATAGCTGATTTTCTACTCCAGGGTGTCTACAAGTTTTTGCAAACGCAAAACACGATGATACATAGCAGATTTTGAGGCTTGAGGACAAACAAGCTCGCCAAGCGCAGCTAAAGAAAGCTCGGGATGTGCCTTGCGCACTTCACAAAATTGTCGAAGCGCACGCGGCAAATCATCGGGCGCATAGCGCGCGTAAACTTTTTCGATCAGTAGCAGCTGATCAGTTGCTGCCATGCATGATCGAGTTTGATTTGCCATTTCGGCATTTACCCTACGATTCACTTCGTTTTTAAGACGCTTTACCTTGCGTATATTCTCAAAGGCACGCGACAGACGCTTTGCTCCTACAACCTGTAAAAACAGCAAAATTGAATCAAACTTTTTGATATATAAAGAAATGGTTGAACGCCTTTGATTACTGCGAATCACAATGCCAAAGGTATCTGCAAGCGCTACAATTTCGCGTGCAAACGCAGCCGAAGACACCGAGATTTCCATATGAAATGATGTTCTTGGGTCGCTCATAAAACCACCTGCAATAAAACATCCACGCAAAAATGCCTGCGCGCAACACGTTCGCTGTAAAAGCTTTTGAGGAATGCCTGTGCATAATGCACCAGTGGCATCCAAAATTTCGAGCGTATGCAAAAATGTTGGCAAACTGTCTTGATAAGGAATTTGAATAACGTAATTTCTTGTTTTATGCAAGTTAGAATGTCGTACCGTTAAATAGGTATCAAGATCAAAAAGTGTATGAGTAAGATTGATAATCATACGAGCCACTACACCGGTTTCGGTGGCAATGGTTACCGAATATCTTGAATGCGATGTAGTAGAGCCTTTAAGTGATAACGAACCGCATATTCTTACAATCCCCGATAAAAGAGCATAATCACAGTGCGGACATGTAGCGTTGATGTGTGATAATTCGTCTTTGACAGAGGCAGTAAACGACATGGTTATGCCTTATCAGTTGAAGGCTTAGCGTCATGCTCACACGTATTTTGAGATGAGGCGGGTGCGTCTGCATTGGCAAAGTGCAAATCACGATGCGAAACAATTGTTCGGTAAGCTTTTTGTTGCAGATAATGCGCAGTATATTCTGCAATTGCAACGCTTCGATGTTGGCCACCCGTACATCCAATTGCAATAGAGAGCCGCGTTTTACCCTCGTTGATATAACCTGGCATAACCACATCAAGAAGCGTAGTCCACGAGGATAAAAACTTGCGTGTTACATCGTTATTAAGCACAAAGTCGCGGACAAGCTTATCGCGACCAGTTAAAGGGCGCATATGCGCATCATAGAACGGATTAGGCAAAAAGCGCACGTCCATCATAACATCGGCCTCTGCAGGAGTTCCGTATTTATATCCAAACGAAAATACGTTGACGTCCATAAGCTGAAGATCCGAGCGCTCGCTAAACTCACGACGAATTTTAAGGCGCAAATCGTTTACGCGCAGATGAGAGGTGTCAATGATTAAATCGGCTTGTTGCCTTATAACAGCAAGTTGCTCACGTTCGCGCTGGATAGTATGCGATAAACTTTCTTTGCGATTTGCAAGCGGATGACGGCGGCGCGTTTCGCTATAACGACGAATAAGAACATCATCGCTGCTATCCAAAAATAGTGTCTTTACAAACATGTGCGCGTCGTGCAACTGATGCAAAATGTCGAGCATCTCGTCAAAGAGACCTTGACTGCGCAAGTCACACGTTACAGCCAAATGACGACCAATCCCAGAATTGATTCCAACCATTTGCGCCAAGCTCAAAATAAGACGCGGTGGCAAATTGTCAATACAGTAATAACCCATGTCCTCAAACACGTGCATTGCCTGCGTGCGGCCGCTTCCACTCATGCCGGTAATAACAACCACATCGGGAATCTGCGGGTGGTTTGCAATGTGCTCTGTATGTTCTATATGAGTTGCTGAGTTCATGGGATGTCACAATCAAACAAAAGGCAAACTAGCACAGACGCGTACCGTTTGGTACGGGATGTTCAAGCGTAGGCATAACAGACGGAATATTGTCCTCGTAGCCAATATCAAGCAACATGCCAGCACTGGTCATACCCGCCATCTTACGAGGAGCCATGTTTACCAAAAACAGTGTTTGCATTCCTTCGAGCTCTTCAGGACTCTCGCGCTCTTCTTTAAGAGCGGTAAGAATGGTGCGCTTAAAATCACCGAAATCTACCGTAAGGCAAACCAGCTTATTTGAATCGGGCACATCATCAACGTGCAAAATTGTTCCAACGCGAATATCAAGTTTTTCAAAGTCGCTATATTTAATGTTCTCTTTAACTGGTGCGCCCATACGTTATCCTTTATCCGATTGCCAGTAAGTTTACGTGTGCATACGTACATCATCGAGTGTAGCGTGCAAACGTATATTTTTATTATCATCCAAAATTTTGCGAATGAATAGTAACGTACAAAATTTACAACGAAATTACGACGGTAAAACTTTATGCCAGCAATTCCATGCAACGCCGACGATGACAACGTGCAACGAATGCTGCTCATGCCATGCGACGTCGCAATACCTGCCGTGCTGCTAATGCCACGTTTGCAGAACTTCCCACACATTTTGTGCAACTTGAGCGGAAATACCTGAAACCTGTGCAATATCACCCACGCTTGCCGCGCGCAAGCGCTTCATAGAACCAAAATGAGTAAGCAAAGCATGCTTACGCTTGGGACCAACACCTTCAATTGAGTCTAAAATTGATTTAGTCATTGCTTTATCGCGCAATTCACGATGAAAGGTAATCGCAAACCTATGTGACTCATCACGAACTTGTTTAATTAAATACAAAGACGCAGAACCCGAAGGCAAAACAATAGGCGTTGTATCCCAGGGCACAAAAACCTCTTCATCGGATTTTGCCAAACCGCACACCGGTATATCCAAATCAAGCGCGCGCAACTGCGAAAGCGCGGCAGAAAGCTGCGGTTTTCCTCCATCGAGCACCAATAAATCAGGCTTTTTGCCAAAACGCTTATTGCTCATAGTTTTTTTGCTATACCGTCTAGAAAGAACTTCCTGCATAGACACAAAATCGTTAGCCTCATCAAGCGGTGTTTTAATAATAAATCTTCGATATTGACTTTTGTCCGCCCGACCATTGGTAAATACAATCATAGACGCCACGGTAAAATAGCCATGCAGAGTAGATATATCAAAACATTCGATGCGCAAGGGCGCGCGGTCAAGCGCAAGCGCGCTTTCGAGCTGTGTTAAAGCTAGATTAGTACGATCCTCACTATACCCCGTTCGTACCGAGTAACGTTTAAGTGCGCACGAAGCATTTTGTATGACCATAGCAAGCAAATCACGCTTTTCACCACGTTGGGGAACGCGAAATGTCACGTGCGAGCCACGTTTTTCACTCAACCAATTGCTAAGCGCATCTACATCCAAAACCATTTCATCAAGGTTAATTTCGGCAGGAATATCTGCTGTTTGATGATAATAACGCTTGATGAAACTCTCTTGCAGTTCGTTTTTTGGAACGTCTAGACCTTTATTCAAAATAAATTCGTTCGTGCGAATAACACGCCCCTCACGAACAATAAACACGCAGGCAGCCGATATGGTTTCTTCGCGATAAAACCCAATGCAGTCCATAGAGAGCCGCGACGAAAAAACAACTTTTTGTTTATCGTTAAGCGCCTGCAATACCTGCAAGCGATGCTTTATTCTCCCCGCTTTTTCAAACTCAAGATCTTGTGCCGCAGCGTCCATGCGCTCGCTCAATACATCCAAGATATGCTTGCGCTTGCCCGATAAAAAGTCCTCGATAAGCGCAACATTTTGACGATACTCATCAACACCTATACGTCCAATACAAGCACCAGGTGCTTTTTGCATATGATAATCAAAACACGCCTTACCGTGTTGTGCCAAACTAAACGGAGCAAGTTCTTTTTCGTCCGCGTGCTTTTTAAAATAACGCTCAAGTCTTTTCCACTCGGTACATGAAGCACTGCATAGGGGCACTGCTTTACGTAAAATTTCAATCGTTTCGCGTGCAGCATACACATCGGTATATGGGCCAAAATATTTTGTTCCGCGTTTATGATGCTCGCGCGTGTATTTAATTGCGGGGAACAGCGAATTTTTGGTAAGCGCAATATAGGGATAGCTTTTGTCGTCCTTAAAATCAACGTTATAATAGGGCTTGTACTGCTCAATAAGGTTACGTTCTAATACCAGCGCTTCGTGTTCTGAACTCACAACCACGTAATCAAAACTTGCAACTTCAAGCATCATACGAGGAATTTTAAGACGATCATCACTAAGCGTTACGTACTGGAGCATACGCGCGCGTAAGTTTTTTGCTTTGCCCACATAAATTACGATGTCCGACGCATTTTTCCACAAATAACACCCAGGAAGCACAGGAACTTGTTCAACTTCATGCACAAGCTCGCAGCGAATACCATGTATCGTGCGCGTGGGTGCTTGCGTTTGCGCGGACGCTTCGCGCTGCGCTTTCTCATCTGGCACACACAAACCAACGCGCGCTTGTTGTGTAGTATGATGTATGCTCATATAGTTCCTATGATATGGTTTTCTAAATTGCTTCAGTTTTGTATTGTAAAACTTATGTGCAGTATAACATGAGCTGACAAGCTAAGTTCATAATGAAGATGTGCTTGCAGGCGGTCTTAAAACACCATTTCAAACGCAAATGAGGGATTATGCACACGTCAACACTTCAAGTAGATGTTTTGGTTATCGGTGCAGGGCTTGCAGGTACACAAGCAGCCTACGCCGCCGCACAACTTGGTGCACGCGTTGCTATTACCAGTAGTTCTCATATTTTTTCGGGGTCAAGTTTTTCACGCAGTACCTACGAGATGATTGTTCTGAAGTCCCCTCGTGACTCAGAAAAAGATGAACTTATTCGCACCATTGAAGCCGTAGGTCAAAACGTAACTGATCATGAGCTTGTAAAAACCATGGTAGATCACATTGCAGATGCTCACGAAAATCTGAAACATCAAAAATTGAGTCTTATTCATCCCCGTGGCGAAGAAGCACAAACATACATCCCATCGTTTGACCATCGAAGGCGCTCCTGGTGCAAAATTGAGCCAAAACGGTATCGCCACGCCTTAGAGCGCAAATTTCATGAGCTCGATATTATCGAAAAACCCCATCTGCAGCTCGTTGATCTTGTTGAACGTGGACAACGCGTACTTGCAGAGGATGTATGGGACAGAGATTTCTTTACACGCTGCACATCAAAGCATATGCCAAAAGATTACGCGTGCTCTGACAAACCACCAGATACGCAGGTAGACGCGCCCATGCACGCGCCAGAACAAGCGGCGAAAGAAGCGGCGGAACACGCACAAGATCGCGCAGCTGAAGAAGCGCCAGAACACGTTATTTGTGGAGCCCTGTTTTTTGATACCAACACCAACAGTTTTGTATATATCAAAGCAACAAGTATTGTTATGGCAACGGGCGGTTTTACCTCAATTTTCAAGCGGTCGTTGAGCGCACGATCAGGCGCTGGCAATATCCATGCTGTTTTGCTTTCGCATGGTTTATGCATGGCTAATCTTGAGTTTATGCAAATTGTACCTGCATTTCATAGCAATCACGCACCGATTATATGCAACCGTGATATGTTCAAGTGGGCAGATTTTTATGCAGACGATACGTTAATTCATCCGCTGCATACAGGCGATAAAGACCTGTTGGAACACCGCTCGCAATATAGCCCGTTTACCTCGCGTCTTTCGAGCAAATCTTTTGACATACAGCTTGCAGATCAAAGTCTTAACCATCAACTTTCACTTTTGTATACGCGCCTTCCAAATCGGCTTCCTCAACCTATTCTGACCTATATGAACACGCTTAAAGCGGCCAAGTTGTCTATGCACAAACGTCTTAATTTTGACTTGTATGCATATACATCTAACGGTGGTGTTGTCATTGATTCGCATGCGCTTGCACGTACGGCTTGCAATCATAATATTAAAGGACTTTTTGCTGCTGGAGAAATAGCCGCAGGTATGCAAGGCGCCGATCGCTTAGGTGCCATGTCGTCTACCAGCTGTATTGTCTTTGGACAAATCAGTGGCTTTGAAGCAGCAGCTTATGCACGCGCAAAGCAAGCGCACAAAGCGCTCGAACAAACAGACACCAACGACATATATATCGATACTCATTCCGATACCCTCTATGCTGCACAGGCGCAGCTTTCGTTATGTGCATCTGCTCAAGCGGCGCAGATTGAAGAAACGCTTCATATGCTTATGACACGACAATGTTTTTTGATTAAAGACGCGCCTTCGTGTAAACGGGCGCTAAGCAGCATTACCTATCTGCATAAAGTTTTGGCAAGTACAAAAGAGCCAACCACACAATATCGCGATGTTATGTATACACTTGCGGTACAGCAGCAACTCATTATTGCCAAAATGTTTATTCTAGCGTCACTTAAGAGAAACGAAAGTCGCGGATCGTTTTATCGAAGCGATTTTCCTAAACGTAGCTCAAGTATGGCATTTCCAAGTTATAGCTGGATAGATTCTTAAAAGCGTGTACAAAGCGTAATTTATTCCGTGCCTGCGTGTGCTAGAGCGCGTGGCAGATACCAGGTTTTCTTTACACAAAAACCCACCATGCATACACATGATGGGTA
Source organism: Fannyhessea sp. C0108B2 (assembly GCF_056583915.1). Lineage (NCBI taxonomy): Bacteria > Bacillati > Actinomycetota > Coriobacteriia > Coriobacteriales > Atopobiaceae > Fannyhessea > Fannyhessea sp. C0108B2. The sequence goes on from NZ_JBWPJQ010000007.1 coordinate 15,587, forward strand.
CCATACAATCTATACACGCAACATGCTAACAGTTGTTTTGATAGTACAGATCAAGTGGCTCTCTTAGAGCTTTTCGATAACGGTATGTGCACGATGTCCTGCCACATACAACGGATCGCGATGAGTAAGCGTTGATAAAACCGTAATTGCAGGGCCTAGCAAGTCAACCGATGAAATCTCTTGGTCGTCAAACGTGCGACGCAGCTCTCTTCGTAAAGGCTCGTTAACAATGGTATGAAAAACAGCAACAGGAACATCATCGTTCATATTTTTCTTAAGGTATTCCATAACCATTTCTACACTGGTTACATTACCTAACTGCTTTACAATAACACTGCCTTCTTCAAACTGATCTGCAGCAGCTTCAACAACTTTTGCAGCGGTCTCACCGCGTGAATCAGAAATAACAAAGATGCACGCTGTGCGGGGCTTCAATTGTTGTGGATGCGCTTCTAAAGACATAAAACCTCCAAACGAATTACTTCTTCTTAGTTAAAGCCGCTATATCTGCCACCTTGCTAAAGACGGATGTAAAAGTATTTAGCAAGCGGAAGCGGTTGTTTCTAATTTCAGTATCGTCGTCCATGATGCGCACGTCATTAAAAAATTGGTCAATCGGCTCTCTTAATTCGGCAAGCGCGGCTAATGCACGCGCGTATTCACCGTTTGACAACGCTTTCTCCACATTATCACGACCGTTTGAACACGCAGTAAAGAGTTGTAATTCCGCAGGTGTAAGCATGGAAACGTTTACATCGGTTCCCAAGCTTGCATCGGTTAGGTGAGAAGCACGTGCATATGCAATTGCTAAATCTTCAAAGAGCTGAGGCTCACGTGTACGCGCCGAATCAAACGCCTGTACACGCGCAAAAAATTCGCGTGGGTCAATAATTCCTATTGCAGCGATAGCAGAAATAGATTCAGCACTTACCGATTGCTCTTTTGCAAGTGCTTGCAAACGAACCGAGAAAAACTCACTAACGCAAGCGGACACCGCTGACGCATCAAAATCAAGACCTTGCTCTTTAAACAAGTTCAAAGCAGCATCGATAAGCGCCTTAAGCGAACACGAGGGCAACTCTTGTAAAATTGCTATAATTCCCAGGGCACTACGACGCTGGGCAAACGGGTCGGACGAGCCAGTAGGAGGCTCGTTAATAGCAAACATGCCACAAATTGTATCAAGCTTATCAACAAGCGCAACAAGCTTTCCTACAAAATCATCAGGCGTTGCATCTTTAGAAAAACGAGGACGATAGTGCTGGGCAATTGCTTTGCACACACGCGGATCCTCGCCCATAGCGCGCGCGTAATAGCCACCCATAACACCTTGTTGCGAAGTAAATTCTACCACTGCATTGGTTACTAAATCGGCTTTTGCAAGATAAGCCGCGCGCTCACAGAGCTTAGCCACTGCGTCATCTGCTTTAAGAAGCTCGGCGCACACCAAAATAAGCTTAGTCATACGATTGGTTTTATCAAGGACGCTTCCCAGCTTTTCTTGAAAGACAACTTTAGAAAGGCGCGGAACATATTCATCAAGCGGATGTTTGAGATCTTCTTCAAAAAAGAACTTTGCATCGTCTAAACGCGCACGAACAACACGCTCATTACCGTCGATAATAGCTTTGTCGGCAGAGGCAGCTCCGTTTGAGACAATCACAAAATCTCGTGTGAGTTCGCCATCTTTAGTATAAATGGGGAAATAGCGCTGATTGGTAAGCATGGACTCACAAATAATCTCGTGCGGAACATCCAAAAATTCTTGATCAAAAGAACCAATTAAAACGCGCGGATATTCACATAAGTTAATAACCTCTTCAAAGGTCTTTTTTGGCATGTCAACATGGAGCTGAGGATGCTCATACTCATAGGCCGCTACCTCGTCTAAAATCTTTTGACGACGCTCGTCTTCAAGCAAAACGCCCGCGTCGCGCAAAATTGCACGATAGTTGCCAGGACAGTCAATGGTATGCAAGCCATGTCCTAACACACGATGACCCTGCGTTGTACAAGAAGAGTTCACTCCTGCATAAGAAAACGGAATAACTTCTTCATCTAACAGAGCAACAAGCCATCTAACAGGACGAACAAAAGATTCGGTTTCAAACGCCCAACGTTGGCTTCGATAGTTTGGCCATTCGAGCGAAGCTACTATGTCGTGACATATATCACCAAGCAACTCTTGTGCGGTACGCGCTGCAATAAACTTTTGGGCAAAAACGTAATTTTTGCCGTCTTCTGCGGTTTTTTCGATAAGATCATGCGCATCTACCCCACACTTTTTTGCAAATCCCAAAGCCGCCTTTGTAGGTTGTTTGTTTGCATCAAACGCAATGCAAGCAGCAGGTCCACGCTTAATCTCATTAATTTCAGGTGTTTGAGCTGCAAGATCATGCACAAGAACGGCCAGGCGACGCGGACTTTGATGCGCCTCAACACTACCAAATGTTAAGCCACTTTTTTGCAAGTGAGCCTGCATAAGCTGAGCCAGCTGTTTTGTTGCATGAATCAGAGGTGCTGACGGCATTTCCTCTGTTCCAATTTCAAGTAAGAATTCGCACGACTTGCTCATTTATGCCACCTCATTTGCAGTTGGGTTTTGTTTCGATAAAGAATTATCTGCAGGCTTGGGTGCCTTTGATTCTAGCGCCGCAAGCGATGCTAAATAGGCCTCGCAGCACGCCTTGGCAACGCTTCTCACTCGTAAAATGTAATTAGCGCGCTCGGTAGCAGAAAGAGAACCGCGCGAATCAAGCAAGTTAAACGCATGAGAACATTTCATCACACAGTCATAAGCAGGCAGCGGCAAATTACGACGCAAGCAGGCATGACATTCTTCTTCGTATTCGTCAAATTTTTCGCGCATAAGTTCAACATTTGCAACTTCAAAGTTATAGGTCGAAAATTCAAACTCGTTTTGGTGAAACACGTCACCATAGGTAACACAGGTTCCATCTGCAAGCTTATTCCACACCAAATCGTAGACCGAATTTACACCTTGTGTATACATTGCAATACGCTCAAGACCATAGGTAATTTCTACGGGTACAGGCGCAACTTCAATGCCACCTACCTGCTGGAAATACGTAAACTGCGTAACTTCCATACCGTTGAGCCAAACTTCCCAACCAAGCCCCCAGGCGCCAAGGGTTGGCGATTCCCAGTCGTCTTCTACAAAGCGGACATCGTTTTCTTGAGGATCCAAACCAATTGCTTCAAGCGAGCCAAGATATAAGTCTTGTGCATTATCAGGAGAAGGCTTAATAAGCACCTGAAATTGATAATAGTGCTGCAGGCGGTTTGGGTTATCACCATAACGACCGTCAGCAGGACGCCGACAAGGCTGAGCATAGCAGGCCGCCCATGGCTTATTTCCCAGTGAACGAAGCAGCGTTGCTGGATGAAATGTTCCTGCACCAACTTCGCTGTCATAGGGTTGCATAACGGTACAACCGTGTTGCGCCCAATACGTTTGTAGAGTCAAAATCATATCCTGAAATGTCAGGGGCGTTTTGCTCATATCAATCTCCTTACCGCTTTAGGAAAACTTACATGTGTTATATGTCTACAAGCGCAGACACACAGACGCGCCGCTCTTTAATGCGGACGCTCCAAACTTTTTGCATGGTCAAACGGCCAAATAATCCAAAATCCGCGCGACGAAACAGAAGATATATCTACTGCACCAAACCAACGCGAATCAAGCGAATTGCCTCGGTTATCCCCCATGACCCATATACAATGTGCAGGCACCGTATAAGGAAACGTAATTGCACCTTGTGGACCTACTCCCTGATTGGTAATAGGCTCGGTAGGTTGGTGATTAACGTAAGGTTCGTTAAGTTTTTTGTTATCAACATAAACATTGCCATCACGCAAATCTATGGTTTGACCCTCAGTTGCAATAACACGCTTAAGCAGGGTATGTCCTGTACCTGCAGGATCATTAAACGTAATGATATCTCCTGCTTGAGGTTTTCCAAACTTATAGCTGATCTTTTCTCCAATAAGGCGATCTTGTAACTGCACGGTAGAAAGCATAGAGCCCGTAGGCACCAAATACACTTCCGCCACAAAAGCGTGAACTACAAACACAATACCTGCAGATATTGCAAGTGTTATGACCCAGTCAAAACACGTTCTTAAAAATGAACTACGCTCTTGTTGAGGTTGCATATGTCTCATACACATCACATTTCTTTTCTATGAGATGTTAGATTTTGAACAAAATCATACTCTTTATCACTAAGCGTTGCGCGTGATAACAAATCGGGACGCCAACGAGCCGTTCTTTCAAGCGCATTCATACGTTTCCACGTTTTAATTGCTTCATGATTACCACTGAGCAGAACATCAGGAACACGCGCGCCCTCTACCTCACGCGGACGTGTATACTGGGCATATTCAAGCAATCCTGCGTCAGAAAATGATTCGTCGTGAGCACTTTGTGCATCGCCTAAAGCTCCAGGTATGAGCCTAATAGTAGCATCAAGCACCACAAGCGTTGCTAATTCGGCACCGGTAAGTACATAATCACCTAACGAATAAATAGCGTCGGCTTTTTGGTAGACACGCTCATCAATACCTTCATAGTGACCACATGCAAAAAGCACGCGCTTTTTGTGCGAAAGTTCAGCAGCGCAGGCTTGTGTAAAACGTTTACCGCACGGAGAAAACATAACAATGTAGGGCTTTTCTGCGCTATACGAAGAAATTTCAGAGAAAGCTTCAAAAAAAGGCTCGCACTTCATAAGCATTCCCTGTCCCCCACCATATGGTGCATCATCTACACTGTGATGTGCGTCGTGAGTCCAGCGGCGTAAATCGTACGTTGTAAGCGAATAGAGATTATGCGCACGTGCCCTGCCCATAATGGACGCATCCATGTATGGCTGAAACAAGTTAGGAAATATCGAAAGCACTTCAAAGTTAATCATGCACTTACAACCTACTTTGCAAATCAAGAAGGCTTTGCGGAATATGAGTAGTTATAATATCTGTATCAGCTGTTATATCATCTACAAACTCAGGAACAAGCGGAATCATCACATCAGAGTACTGGCCATGTACTAAAAGCGTGTCTTGAGCCGAACTTCTAAGAACCTCGCTTACCACACCTAAATCACCAAAACGCTTATCGTGCACCGCTTTATTGAGCACAGGCTCAATACTTTGCTTTGCCTGCTCATCCGTTAGATCACAACGGTTGATAACCAAGTAAGTGCCTACATAAAACTCGGCTATGCTTCGCGAATCAAGCTCTGCGAACGACAAAACAAGTCCATCGGCTGCGCACGTGGCCGCTTGTACGTGAAGCACGCGCGGACGGTGCAACATGGGAGGTATGCAATACAGTTCTTGCTGTGGGGTGGGTGTAAAAGAAAAGCCGTGCACAAAGTGTGCAACGACTTCTCCTTTATTACCATATACCTTAGAAATGCGAGCAAACACGCTATATTCCGGGCAAGACATAACTTATCCTAAAACCTCAACCTCAACAGCTGTGTTAACGCGCGAACCAAGAGCTCGGGCAAGCGTACGAATTGCTTTAATGGTGCGACCCTTGCGGCCAATAATACGACCTGCATCTTCTTCGGCGCACGAAATCTCGATGAGTGCTGCGCCGTTACTATCGGTAACATCAAGCGCAACAGCTTCTTTATTGGTTACCAAACCACATACAATGTATTCAACAAGATCGGCAACTTTATCGGAAGCAAGCTCACCTTCTGCTAAAGGCAACGTAGAAAGAGACTCTTTGTGCGAGGCAGCATGTGCGCTATCTTGCGCGTCTTGAGTGTTGAGCTCTTCATGGGTTTCAGGAATATCCTGATCCATGACGTTTTCCTGAATTTGATCACTCACGTTAACTACTCCGCATCTTGAGCTGCATCTTCTGCAGCAGCCGCAGCTTCTTCTGCAGCAGCTTGAGCCTTAGCAGCAGCTTTCTTAGAGAGTTTACGTTTCTTCTCTGGAGCAGCAGCACCGCTGCGTACAATGTCGATAAGGTGAGAAACGGTAGAAGAAGGCTGAGCTCCTTTAGCTACCCATGCATCAACCTTTTCTAAATCGATATCAATTGACTTTGGATTGGTGAGCGGATTATAGCTACCAATTTGTTCAATGTAACGACCGTCACGAGGCATGCGACCATCAGCAACAACAACACGGTAATACGGACGCTTTTTTGCTCCATGACGAGCAAGACGAATCTTTACAGCCAAAGTAGAACTCCTTTACACACGCGACGCGATGGATACGAAGAAAAAGTGCGTCGCTTTGCCACTTAAGCAATGTTTAACTATACGACATTATAACAGTAAAAAACCGTGTCGTTTTTGTGAACTCTTACTAAAATCTTTGGTTTTTTATAAAAAAGTTCATAGTTTCAGCAGAAATTAAGTTTCATGCATAAACTGGTATATATAAGATTTATTCACCTGTACAAGTATACTTTTAAAACAAACATGTGTTGTTGAAAATTTTCGCTAAGGAGGCGGCTATGAACATTTTGGTTATAGAAGACGAAAAAAATTTAGCAGATGCCATCGTTCGTATTCTAACAGATGCTCATTACCACGCTGAAGCCGTATATGACGGAAAATCAGGACTCATCTCGTGCCAAAGCGGATTATATGATGCGGCTATTGTAGATAGAATGCTTCCTGGCATGGACGGCCTTGATATTGTCAAAGAAGTTCGACGTAGTGGCGACTCTATGCCTATTTTAATTCTTACTGCTCGGACATCTACACAAGATAAAGTTGATGGCCTTGACGCAGGTGCCGATGATTATCTTACCAAACCTTTTGAAGCTCCCGAATTACTTGCTCGTTTACGCGCGCTTACTCGTAGGCAAGGAGATGTAATTATCGAGCAGATGAGGTTTGCCGATTTTACGCTTGATTTAAGCACGCACGACCTTAAGTGCAAAAATCATTCCGTTCATCTTTCGGGTAAAGAATTTGAAGTCTTAAAAATGTTACTGAGTGCGCCGTCACGTGTAGTGTCCAAGCAGGATTTGTTAACCTATGTATGGGGTACCACAGCTGATGCGTCAGAAAATTCGGTAGAAGCCTACGTTTCATTTTTGCGCAAAAAGCTGGCATACGTTCATTCAAAGGTTCAAATTACTACCCTTCGTATGTTGGGCTATCGTCTTGAAACGTATTAAGCACCAGGTATGGGCAAATCTGGCGGTCTCTGTATAATTGGCATGGTGCGCCGTTTGGCGCGTTGTAGGAATTGCGGTTGATAAGGCTCGTACATGTGTAAACAAAAAATGGTTATGCTCAAGGCACTAAAATATAAATTTCTGTTAAGTATTGTCATTCTTGTTGAAAGTGTCTTAATAGTCCATACGTGCATTTCTATGTATCTTACTTACCGTGCGCAAGAAATTAAACTTAATAATTACCTTGAGTATATTATTACTGAGGATAACCCTGATCTTCAGCATTTTGGCCAAGTACCCTTTCATCACAGCGATATTAGCGGCACAACCAATATGCTTTCTGTGGTAGTAAAACTTAATGACTCTGGTGAAATTTGTCCAAGTGAACACCCCGAATATATTGGCTCGGCGCCAGTTGAAGATATTTGCGCGCAAATCATGGGAAACTCTGAAACACGAGGTAAACTTACCGATTACCACGTGAAATGGCTTAAACACGATAATAAAATTGCGTTTGTTGATACCTCGGCATTTGACTTTTCGTTTGCGCAAAGCATTATTTTGGTTTCTGCCATTATTGCCGCCACTTTGGTAGTTATTACCGGTATCGCCTGGGCACTTTCTAACTGGGCAATAAAACCTATTGAGGAAGCAATGCACCGACAACTCGTCTTTTTGGGAAATGTATCGCATGAACTTAAAACTCCACTTTCGGTGATTATTGCCAATACCGATATTTTGCTGCATAGTTCGCGCTTAGAACCAGAGGAGCGCAAATGGGTTCAAAATACGTCAGAAGAAGTGCTGCAGCTCAAACAGATGATTAACGATCTTTTGGAACTTGCGCAAAGCGATGAAGCAGCTGCTGGCGCACCCAATATTTTACATCCCACACGCTTTAATTTTTCTGACATGGTATACGAAGCTGCGCTGGAGTTTGATACCTTGGCGTTTGAACATGGATGTACCATTCAAACTGATATTCCAAGAGATTTATTTTTATTTGGCGACGAGGAAAAACTCAAGCGGCTTGTACACATCTTGCTGGATAATGCATGTAAATATGCGGCTAAGTCTTCGGTTATTCAAGTAAACCTTACAAAAACAAATAAAGCAGCAGGAAATGCCTTGCAACTTTGTTTTACCAATCAAGGCGAAGTCATCAGTCAAGAAGACCAGGCACATATTTTTGACCGTTTTTATCGAAGTGACAAAGCGCGCTGTAAAACAAATAAAAAGGGTGGTTTTGGACTGGGGCTATCGATTGCGCTTGGTTTGGTAAAGTCGCATAAAGGTACCATTAAAGTTGAAAGTACGGCAGAAACAGGCACCACGTTTACGGTAACGTTTCCCACGCATTTATAAAGGGCGTCTGCGAGTGCTCAAGTGCAGGTCATTTTGTTAGTCGCACGTCGTTCGCGCAGCGGTTCTCAAAACTATGCTCATCTTGATCCGCACACGTACAATCATCTAGATACTGCACAGAAGTATCTTCCCAAATATATTCCAGCCGATACAGCGTGCGAATTTCGGCGGTACAAATGTGCACCATAACACAACCGTAATCGAGTACCACCCACGAATCGGCATGAATGCCTTCCACGGCGCGTGGAACCTCGTGCGTCTGTTTGCGTACACCATCTTCAACGTCTTGTAGCAACGCATGTAAATGGATACGATTACGCGCGGTTGCAACCACCATATATGGACACAAACCACGCTCAGGCGGCAATGTAATAAGAGCTGTATGCTCGGCTTTTTTACTATCCAATATCTGAGCAATACGCAAGGCAAGCGTTTTTTCACTAAAGTGCACCACAATACTACTTTCCAACATGAGCAAACGTACGAATATAGTGATTATAAAGCTGAATGCTTGGCGGATAAAGATAACGCTGCGTTTTAAGAACGTACACAAGACCACTGGTAAACGACTCAAAAAAGACGCGCTCAAGCGGTTGTGCGCCAACGGATGCGCGAATAGCATCAAGCGCAGGATAGGGCTTTCTCAGTGGCTCAATCCCATCGGCAACAAAAACAATCATATCAAGTGCGCTCATGTTAGTCCGTGCAACTGTGTGATAACGAATAGCGTCGATAATGTCATCTGAAAGCTCAGGGAATCGTTCGTGCAACTCACAAGAAGCAGTGAGTCCATGTAAAAGATGACAGGTTTGCTCCAAAGGTGCACCCATATCAATGCCGTAATGTTGTGCCTTTTCAATTTGATCAGGTGTACTTAAAATCTTATCCCAATCGTGCAAAAGACCAGCAATATAGGCATGCGTTTGATTCTGCTGGTAAACTTTGGCCATGTACGCAGCAGTTAGAGCAACACTTTTACAATGCGCAAAACGCCGAGGGTTAACCTCACTCATGCGCGCGCTTAACGCCTGCGTAAGCAAGGTAATTGTGCGTTTGTCGTTTTGAGAAAATTGTGGCGTAAAACGTTCAAATGATGAAAGCGATTCAAAAGACGCCATTTTGCTCCTCTCACCGTGCCAATAGCTATTAAAATAGTAACTGTTTTACCACTTGTGAGAAAGGTATACGGTGATTTTGCGTCAAAACGCTACGATTATAGGGCCCATAACCATAGAGCGTATGTCATACGGAGCCGAAGCTATCGCGCATATGCCAGATGGCAAGTGCGTGTTTGTACGCGGAGCAGTAACAGGCGACGTATGCGAAGCTACGATCACCGAGGAAGCCAAGCACTATCTGCGCGCCGAGGTAACGCGGATTCTTGCCGCATCACCTTATAGGGTAAAACCAGCGTATTCATACGACGAACAAGCAGGTGGATGTCCGTGGGCCAACCTTGCATATGACGAGCAGCTCAAAGCTAAAAAAGCAAATGTTGTGGACGCGCTTATCCGCACGGCACATATACAGCCCGATGAAGCACAAACGTTAGTAAGAGATGTGATTCCTTCTAAAAAGCAATGGGGCTATCGTAATAAAATTGAACTCAGTGCAAGTACGGAACATAATACCTTTTATTTGGGTATGTATGATCCTATACAAAAGCGGCTTATCCAAGTTTCGGGTTGTGCACTTGTTGATAAACGTTTTTCCAAACTGACAAAATCAATTACGGGCGCGCTGCAATTTATTGCACGTTCACAACAATTGGGGATCGAGCGCATTGCACTGAGAACTTCAGTTCGTACAAAAGACGTAGAACTGGCACTTTGGACCACTCCTGGTGCTTTCCCACGCGGCTATGTGGTAAAAATTCTGAATTCAGCAGCGCCTGAACTCACTTCCATTGTACGTGTTCTAACCAAGGGATCACGTCGCGCAAGGCGTGTGTGCGGTGTAGAAAAGTTGTACGGTAAAGGTTATTGGGAAGAACTTATCGCAGGTAGACGTATGCGAATTTCTGCTCCTTCATTTTTTCAAGTTAATACGCACAATGCCGAAAAACTCATTACGCGTGTTATGGATGATTTGGATGTACAGCCAAACGAAACAGCACTTGACTTGTATTGCGGAGCAGGAACGTTTACGCTTCCACTTTCAGAGCGCGCGCGTGATGTGATAGGCGTTGAAGCGCAAGGCAGTTCTATTCAAGATTTGCGCAGGCATATTAAACTTTTTAATTTACATAACGTTCAGGCAATTGGCGGAGATGCTCTGCGCGAATATCCAAAAGCGCATGCCGATGTCATTGTGGTTGACCCACCGCGAGCTGGTTTGGAAGCAGGCGTTTGCGATAAATTGTCAGAAAGTGGGGCGCGCGCAATTGCGTATGTTTCGTGCGATCCGCAAACACTTGCGCGTGATATACGTCGCTTTATTGATAAAGGTGCATATCTACCTGCAAAAATTACACCCGTTGATCTATTTCCACAGAGCTGGCATATTGAAAACGTTTGCTTACTGATAAAAGAAGATTAAGCGCGTTTTTGTGCATGTTTGTGCGTTTTTGTGCGTTTTGGCGTGGTTTTGCGTGGTTTGGTGCGTTTTTGAATCCCTAAACCCTTAAAGGATAATGCCCCCTTAATTAAAAAGCGTGGGCACTGCTTATGCTGCGCACTTAAAAAAGTATGATAACCTGTCACATTTTTTGTCACATGAGATTTTTTGGAGTATCGGTCACAACCTGCCACACCAGTTAAACACGCTTTTTTACACTTTGCACCACTTAGTGCAATTGATGAATATTTACGTATTAAAATGTTCGCGTTTGCGCTGGTAGATTATGTAAAAAGTGAAGAAAAGAACTGGTGGCTGGGAAGGGAATTGAACCCCTGACACGGGGATTTTCAGTCCCCTGCTCTACCAACTGAGCTACCCAGCCACGTTGCTACTTCTTAAAAAGCAAGCCTATTCACTATAACAAAAATGAAAGGTATGTCAAAGCCTAATTTCAAATTTTCTTAAAAATATGTGCAAACGATAAGCAAGCTCCACAATATTTGAAAATCATCTGCACGCATTACCGCTTCTGAACGCACCTTCTGTACGCTCTCAGAACTTTTCAAGAATTACATAGCTTCACGTAGGTTAAAATGCATAAACTCAAACGCATAAACTAAAATGCACCTCCGCCGCCGCCTCCGCCAAAGCCGCCGCCTCCGCCAAAGCCCGAAAATCCGCCTGATTCACCAAACAAACTACTTGCTTCACCAAAAGGATTATCGGCATTGGTAAGAGAAGAAGAAAAACTTGTAACGTTATCAATTCCTCTTGAAAAATCATCAAGAGGTGTATAGGCAGACATACGCGGTGCAAAAAGTGATGCGTACCACCAGTACATCATAAAATCGTCGCCGAGGTCGTCTATTTCCATGTCAGGGTTACTTGCATGGATATTCTTTAATAAATTGCTTGAAACACCCAACACAACCGCTAAAACAAGCAATCGGTTCCAAAGGATCAAATCGGTTGGAATAGTTTCTTTAAGGCGCGTAAAATCAAGCGCCCAACGACGAAAAGCATGCAACTTGGCGCGAATTTCGATAGCTTCTTGTGAAAGAGCCTTATAGCTTTTAAGCGCATATACATACCCACAAAAAACAAGGCAGACTGCTATGAGCTCACCCAATAACATGGCATCAAAAACCATATAACTGCTTAACCAACCAATGCAGCTAAGACAAGCCAGCAATGCTGCCAACACTATAAATATCCAGCAGCATACACGTGCGCGCGAAACAGCAGAAGAACGCTGGGCAAAGAAGAATGCGCGATACATAGCAGCACTCTCAACGCTTTGATGCCAATTCTGGTACGCTTTCGCACAGGATGATGCGTTGGCTTGCGAAGCGTTAAGTGCATGCATATCGGCAAAACTCACATGCGCGCCAACATATGAAACAGGCTCATCAGTATTGGAATTCTTGGGAACTTTGACAAAACTCGTTAAGAAATCATAGGCCTTTTTATCTATATCAAGTACATGTAAAGCAGAGCGATTGCGCTTTTCAGTATGTGTTTGTCTAAGCGTAGCTATATCCGATAATCCCAAACATTGAGCGTAATGAGGATCATGGTTTTGGAAAAGTGTATCTAAATAGTCTTTATCTTTTTGAATTATAAGCTCATAAGATTGCTTATCTTTTTTGCTGACCTCGCTTGGAGCAGCTAAAGGCTTGACGTTACAAGGTTGTAACTTACAGACACCTAAATCGCATAAGCGCATAAGAGAAGCCATCAGAGCTGACGGACGGATGTCCTTATCATAATACAGATATCCAAGCACAGCTGGATGATCATGAGATGGTACATCTCTAAAATAGGGATCGCTAAACTGGGGTCGATAGCAGCGTTTTTTAGATATCCACAGCACAATTCTTACAACGCATGCAAGAACAATAAACGCAGCCAGCACAATTTGAAGTACACGAGGTGCAAGCAGCCTTATCTCACGCTCTCGATTAGTTTGTTGTGCCCATGCACGCTCTTCTGTTAGTATGCTTTCTTTTTTATCAGCTTCTACTTGATCGGCAGCGGAAAGCCATGAATTTGGGAACAAGATGCGAACTTCTGCAAAAGCATGTGAGGGTACCTCGGGCACCGTACAAGTAATACCGCGAGAATGAAACGTAAGCGACCCGTCAACAGGTCCATGTGCCCATGCTTGAACATTTTTGCCTTCACGAACCGCGTCCCCTGAAGGACAAGGCAATTCGATCGTGCATGTTACATTATTTGAACCTTTTTTCCATCCATCCGATACAAACTTCCAATAGAGCACCGAGGTATCTCGATAACGCATTGCAACACGGGGCAACTTATACGATATTTCAAAGGTTGCGCGATCATTCCTATGTGCAGAATATACTTTTACATGCTTATATGTTGATTCGTTCTCTACCTCATACGATACAGCTGAACCGCTTTGTGCATCTGGTGTTGCAAGCTCAGAAACCTTAATATCTTGAGGTTCAATATAGCGATCTTCATAGTTTCCAAAGGGAAGATCCCAATATACGCCTTTAAACGAGCCTTTGAACTCAAAAGTACGACGTTCGCGAACTTGTAATGTGCCATCAGTAGTTACCGAGGCATAAATATTAACATCTGTTATGCGATAATTTTTATCTGCTAAAGCGTACGCGGGCATAAATGAGCAGCTCAAAAGATACATACCGCACGCAAGCGCACTCACAACTTTACAAAAGTGTATCCGTGAGCTATTCCGCCTATTAAACGCAGTCACTCTAGACGCAAACACACGAGCCAGCGCACACATAAGTGTTGTATAAACGGTATAAATCAAGAAGAAACACCCATTTTGCAAGTGGCAACTCTGATTGAGCTTTAAAGTTTTCATTTATATCCATTCTCATAGCTTAAGAACAGGTAAACACATATAGACAAGTATATCAAAGAACCATTGCAAATAGCCATGATCATAGGTGACACTGAAGCTGCAAACGAAGTGCTCATAATGCATACAATGCATAATCAACTCATGACAATATATTACGAGAGCCGCGTAAACGTAATTCCGCATACGTCAATCGTATCACCTACCATAACTGATACAGGATCCATAATCGCGCGACCATGAATTTTTGCTTCATTAGTTGCTCCACAATCCTCTACTAATACCTCATCTTTGTTAATAAAGATTCTAATATGGTTACGCGAAACAGAATGAGCATGCAAGACAACATCATTAGAAGAAGATCTTCCCACTCGTAGCTGATTACTAAAGCGAATTTTTGTGTCAAGAATTTCAGAGTGAATTAAAAATTCAGAACTGCTAAGCTCGTTAGTATGCATATCAGACTTCTGCTGCGCGCTTGGATGGGCTTCATATTTTCCCTGCTCTCGGTCAGACGAAGTGCGAGAAAAATCATATAAGCACCCATAGCATATGTTCATATCTTCAAAAAGTTCTTCATCACATACAGGACAGCGCTTCGTCGCACACATGTGTTGCGCTGAATATTTGTCATCAGCCGAAGCACGCGAAATACTTTCGGCTGTCTTCATATAAGATTCCATAGGTATGTGAAGCGAATTGGTAATATCAACTGATTCAGAATCTAGATCTTTCGCACTATTCATCATCTCAAGTTGATTGGCCTTCCTCATAAACTGCATAAACAACTCCTTTCACGTTGAACTAGCAAATACACCCTTCAAACATAATTCGATCACCTTCTTTAAGCCATGCCGTCGTTGAACACGGACGCTCAATAGTCCATTGAGCCTTCCTCGCTGTCCGAATATGCCAAGGCCTCAGTTTGCGACAGCTTTTTATCACCACCCCACGGCTATCAATAAAAGCAACGTCAAGCGGATACGCCATCCAACACGTATGAATCGAAGAACATCGAGCAAGCACAACGCCTCTATGCTGTGCAGTTGTTCCTATTAACCCTCGTAACTTTTCGTATATTGATTCAAGAATTTCAAACTCCCCTAACATAGCCTGTGAAGAGTTTTTTATAAGCTTTATAGTCATAATTACACCAATGCCCCTGCTCTAAATCTATCAACTACAAGAGACTTTTTATGCTCAACATAGGCTTGAGGACTAAACGCAACACCTGCACAAACAAACGATGATGGCCAAGGTTTATATTTCATAGTGCAGGTATATCTGGTAAGAAGAGGCGAGATTGCATAGGACAAAGGACGCGATGGATCCGCATGCAAAGCATCATTTTGTACTTCAATATCACAAAGATCTGTATCCATTGCTGCACGTAGTTGATTTTGGATCTCCTCACATGCATGCTGAGCACTTTGTTCTCCAGCAGGAGCAACACCTTGAACAAGTATTGCTTCTTGAGCGCAACGATCAAAGCGACTACATAGGTTGCAATACATGCCAACATTATATGAAATCAAGATAACTACCAGAATAATAGGCATGAGCACTACCAGCTCAACACACATCTGACCTGCATTATCTTGTAGGACTGCAATTTGGGAGTTGAAGCGGCATACATTTCGATTGTTACTACAAAGATCGTGCATACGCACAGCAATGGCACTACAAATATGGTGTAGAGTGTTACCAAACATGACTTACAACCTTTGCAAACTATGACATTATTTTTCTAATAAAAACGATAAATCCAGGTGTATCGGATAAGATTCTTCCGAACCTAGTTTGGGGATTTGTGCAATTGTGAACGAATCATCTCCTAAAAATTGTTTTATTTTTTCAAGATACTGTTTTTTAAACGCTTGAGGATCACGAGGCATCTTTTCAATCCAAGCACGAAGCTGATCGTTTTGAGATAGGCCTGCTTTATGTAAGACATATTGAGAATTGACGCGTACAGGTTTGAGAAGACGAAGATCCACAGGCTCAAACCCAAAACTTGTTATAACTTCACCGAGCTTATGCTTTAACCACATGCCAACCTTAGAATTTCCAGAGAAACTTAAACTTCTAAAAACGCCATCAGTTATTGAACCTATGTGATCATAGAGTGATCCATAATTTTCAAGCAAATCAGCCCAAAGTGTGCAAAGAGAGCTTATTATGGGAGATGCGAGCGGAAGATCCAACTTTTTTACTTCTTCTGCCGTTCTTTTAAGTACAGCATTTTGTGAATCTGAAGCGTCAGGGGCAAGCGCAGCTGCCGAAAGCGCTATACCGCCAGGTAATTGAGCTGAACTGGTAAAAGAAGAAACTAGATTATCTGGTGCTTTAAGTTCAGAAGAACGAATGACAAATGCAACACATCCATATGCACCAGGCGGACACAAATGAGGCCGTCCTGTTCCTATAAGTGCTAAAGCCTTATCAAACGCAGTTGCTGTAGTTTCGGCTTGATCTTGCATTTTTTGCTGAACTTCTTCAGCTTTTTCTTGCGCTTTTGCATAAGCACGCGCGGCTTGTTGAAATATCTTCCAATAATATTCAAATCCATTATTAATATTCGTGGATGCCGATGCTACTTTTCCCATAATAGACATATCTATCGCATCGGTTGAACTACTTTTTGCAACTCCTTGTTCAATTTCTCGTAAACTTACATAACGCGCTGGCGAGACATTCATATACTCAGTTGAACAATGTGCTACTAACTTCCCATCCTCATATGATGCAGGCCATAGCTTTTTGGTATAAAGATCACATCCTCTTACAGAATCTGCATTATGAGGTAATTCAGGCAAATTAACGAGGTTTTCGTCATTTTGGCATGAAACAGCTGAGATTTTGTCATACGCATATGAATAGAATTGCTTGCGAGCACAAGAGCGGCAATATTCATCCCAACTCAAATTTTTAGGAACTTCCATGCTTTTACGTTGCGCATAATAAGATTCTGCACGTTGTCTTGCATATTCAAACTCCCATTCATCATATGAATACATACGATTATAAGATTCCTCCAAATACGCTAAATCAGCTGCACGACTTCTCATACAATGCGGATTATCCACGCAATCTGCCTGATATGCTTTCAACTTGTTTTCACTCATCTCATTTTCTAAGGCTTCTAACTCCTTTGATTGATCGTGCAATTGTTTTCCAGCATTATTGAGATCTTTGGAATCAACGCTTACCGTCAAAGCTGGATATGAACTTTTAGAAACAAGTGGATATGGAACTGCAAGTCCAACATAAGGACATGTTTCGCTACTGTTAGCATATGCACATGAAAGTGAATTGTACGCAATAAGCGCAGGCAGAGCTTGCTCAAATTTTTGAATTCCTGCATAAGCACTTTGGGCAAAGCGCTGCCGAGCCACAAATACTTTCGTCCCCACATCAAGCAAAGGTGGTGAAAATGCATTTAAAATAGGTACCGCTGCAGCAACCAATCCAACAGCGTATACAAGCATCCCTACTAATCCCAAACTTAAAACAAAGGCGTCCAAGACATGCACAATCGTTACAAACGAAGAAACACAATTTGAACCTGCAAGTGCTGTGGCATCGGCAACTTCTTGAATGTCTGCAGCTCTACTTGAAATCCAGTGAAGCGTTGCCAGTGAAAAAATCAGCGAAAGTGTTACCAACAGCACGCACGCAATGCTTGTGGTTGTATATCCCTTCCTATCCGCAATAAATATGCTCAACGGCGAAACATGTGTATGCAATTCAATTCCAAATTCGCATCCATTCGTCATATGAACCTCCTAACCAGGAAGATTGATACGCCTGTTTAACGTGAGCGCGAAGTATCAAACCACGCTCATCTTTTTCATGAAACGTTTCGAGAAACTCTTTCCATAAAGGTAGTGGTGTTACATGCCCAGTTATAGATACTTCAACTTCATGCTCATCACGAGATATTTCAATCACCCAATCCGACTCATCACCGGAGTGAAACATGTCCAAACGTGGGAGTGCTTCTAGCCTGCGTAGGGCAAAACCCTGACAATCTTTATAAGATCCATCAAAATCAGTAGCTGCTACGCGTGCCGTTTCTGCTGCTGTTCTCTGCATAACCGATAAACTGAAAGAAAGAATGATAGGTTGCAATAACAATGCGCACAGCATAAAAATTATGGGCAAAAGCGCGGCGGCTTCAACCGTTGATTGTCCTTGGCGCTGGCGTACATAGCCATAAAACTTGCTAATAAAGAAGGATATCCTGTACATCACCAATCACTCCTTGAGCAGTTGTATGAGACGAAGCATCAATCGATCTTTGTAAAAGATCTTTGTTAGCCCATGCATGCCAGAGAGCACTCAGCGCAAGGATCATTGATAGAAAAGCAACCGTTACCAACACATATTCCAAACTCGCCTGACCACAACGACTCTGCATATGTTTTAATATCCAGCAACCAGAAAACAGACGCTGAAGAGATTTATGCAACTTGACAAACAAAACCCAACACGAGGCAATCTCATTTGTAGTACCTTTTAGAAAGCTCATACATACCTCTGCTTTCCGCATAACGCATTAAGGCGTCTTAAGCGCAGACACATTACTCCGTGTTTTGCTGTGCTTGCTCGCTCCATTGCTCATAGCGCATACGTAACCTCGTTACTTTGCATCCTTTAGAAGACGCATCCGCTTGCACACGGCATACATCTATCCATTCATGGTGTTGAATAATACACATCCACATGTGACCCAGCAGATCAAAATAACCGCTTTTGACTAATTTACATGCGGATTTATTCCTATATGTAGTAAGTACGCAGCGTATCACCTGAGAAATCGAACTTTCGCAGGTTAAAGACGTTTGAAAATCATCTTGAATAAAATTTTCGATAGCAGCTTGATCATCCACACTTATCACGTTGTTTATAGCAATTGTTTGTGAGTCATTTTGCTGATGTTCCAAAGACAAATGCGTAGGTGATTCAGGTGCTTGTGAGGCGCCATCACTCAATTCGTCAAATGGCTCTACATCAGATTGACTCTGGCTTTCAGAAGAGACGCTTGGGCAAAGTACAACAAACCATATAAAGGGTGCTATCCAGGTTACAATTACCAAAACAAGCACTACTGCAATATAGCGTTTAAGCATAAAAGGAAAGCTGACGGGTTGATATTTTACATGTCTGTGCATAATACACGCTTACAATTGTTCAATACCGTTTTTGATTGCATCCCATAATTCTTGTATCTTTCCTTTAAAGGAAATGATAGCCAAAATAGCTATAACAACAAGAACACCAACCAAGATGGCATATTCGGTTGTACCTTGACCCGACGTATCAACACGAAACGTTGCAAGACGGCACTGCATATTTTTATACAGGTGTTGGATAAAGGCATGAAGTTTATAAAACATATGCGTCCTTTCAGTTCAATATCAACGTATATTCAACTTGATTCAAAAGCTTTCAGCTGCTGCTCAAGCCTATACGGCAGAAGCAAGAAGAGGCCCCATAATCGAAATAAGCATAGCTGGCACGATAAGTACACCCATAGGTATGAGCATTTTAACTGGTATTTTTTCAATCTCTTCTTCCAACTCAAAGCGCTGGGCATCTCGAATACTTTGTGCCTGATCCGATAAAACTCCAACTAAAGGCGATCCACATTCAAGCGCTTGTATAACCGTTGAAGTAAAACGCGTGAGAGCATCAATATGTAAATCGTCAGCAATATCTTGTAAAGCAGCTCGCCTAGAAATAACGCCCAATCTATATTGCAGCAATTGACGCTGAAATAATTCTGCAAGAACACCGCTATAATGCATGCAATATAAATCTAATGATGCTTCAAAAGAAAGACCTGATGAAAGACCCAAAGTTATAACATCAAGTAAGGTAGGAAGTTCCTGCAAGCACATCATACGAGTCCTTTTCTTCGTAAGTATTACATAATATTGATGAATTCAGGGGAAATCAAAAATTTTAGTTTTTATATCACGGATCAAAGCTGGTACAAAAAACGAAGAAATCCTGCTCGCACGTGCGGTATCCATATAATGAGGTCGCGTTCTCAAAAGAATACTGCAGCCCAAAAATATCAAGAGTCCGCTTTGCATTATCGAAATTAAGCCATTAGATATCATGGAATGCCCCTTTCAGAAGTGAGCGAATAATCATCAATGCAATAAAGTCTAAAAAAGCTGCAATACCTAAAGAAATGAGTCCAGCAGGCCGTGTAATCCCCTTTTGAAAATCTAAAGAAATACACGATAGTACAGATATAAGTATCAAAGGCAAACTTGAAACAACTCGTATGCTTAAACGTGCTTGCGCAGTTTTTACAGACAGTAATTTTTTGAACTTTTCCTGCTGTTCTACAAGCTGCGCCGACTGCCTAAAAAGCGATTTCAGTGGTGCACCTGTTCGCTGAGATATAAATAGTGCTGTAATCAAAAACTTCACACCGGGAGCCTGCAGTGTATGAGCCATATCATTAAGTACCTCTGATATTGAACTACCACAGCGCAACTTGAGAGAGGCCTTTTGAAAAGCTTTTCCTGCTTCTCCCGGTTGATGTTGTCCCACATATGCAATAGCTTGTGAAAATGTTTGTCCGGCTGCAAGTGCCATACCAAGCATTCTAAAAATATCAGGCATATCATGGCATAATGTGGTCTTTTGAAGTTGCTCAAGACGATGAGCAAACATGGGGCAGGCACATACGCAACACGCTGCACATAACAGTGTTGCCGCGAATGAACGTGAAAATAGCAATACCGAAATAAGCATTACAACAAACAAAATAAGTGTTACAGCGCATGCATCCTCTACGCGGAGTTTATATCCAAGTTTTCGAGCACGAGCCTGCACATACATAGCAATTGTTGTAAACGTTTGATAAGACAAAAGAAAGTGTATAAGAGGAGTTCGAGCGATAAATTTACACAGCACATACGCAAGTTTTTGCATTTGTAAGTATACAAGTGTTTTAGAAGAAAGAGCCGTACTAGGAAGTACTACCATACAGCCACTAAAAACCAACAAGGCATTTAAGCAGCACAAACTTGCTGTTTCCATGCATTAACCTCCTCTTTTTTAACAAGTTTTGCTAAAACAAGATGCGACAAAAAACTCGGCTCTTTAACTAACGACCACTCAGCATGAACTTGATCAAAGGAAACACATTCAGTAAGCCGAACATGACCTGATGAACCCTGAGAGACTTCAGAAAGCGAGGTCACAAAGCGTTTCCCTGATTCAATACGCACCGACATAACTAACAAATCAAGCGCAGAAGCAATCTGTTCCTCAATAATATTTGCAGGTAAATCCATTCCAAATCTCGCCATAAGAACCAAACGTAATATCGCTTCTTCTGCAGTACCTGCATGAAGTGTAGTAAGAGAGCCATCGTGACCAGTATTCATTGCCTGAAGCATATCGATTGTCTCACTGCCTCTGCACTCCCCTACAACAATACGATCAGGCCTCATACGTAATGCATTTTTTACAAGGTCTCGAATAGTGATTTCTCCCGTTCCTTCGATCGATGCATCTTGTGCCTCAAGATGTACAACATCAGGATGAGAATCAAACTTTAATTCCGCAGAATCTTCTATTGTCACAATACGCTCTGATTTACTAATCTCGCATGAAAGTGCATTTAAAAGTGTTGTTTTCCCCGATCCAGTTCCACCGGCAACAGCTATATCTTGTCGATATAAAACCGCCCATTTGAGAAGCTGTGCGTACCACGCAGGAAGAGATCCAAGGTTTACCAACTGATCCAGCGACGTAATTCTATTGGAAAATTTTCTAATCGTTACACTAGGCCCATTAAGGGCAACAGATTCAAAAACAGCATTTACACGATCTCCATTAGCCAGTCGTGCATTAACAATGGGGCTACTCCTATCAAGCCTTCGTCCCAAGGGAGACAAAATCCTATCAATAATCATCATGATTTGCTCAGAGCTCTCAAACATGGCAGACGCTTCATGCAAGCAACCATCTTTTTCGTAGAAAAGTGAGTCACAACCGTTAATCATAATTTCGGTTACACATGGATCATCAAGCAAGCTTTGAATTGGACCCAATCCACAAATGGTATCGCTTACTCCACGTATTAACTGTTCGTAGTCATGCTCTGGAACATCACTAAACATCTCAGTGTGCAAAAGGTCACGACATGCAACATCAATTTCCTCTTTAAGACGCGCGGTATCGTAAGACTGCATCATCGTTGCAATCGTTGAGAGGCCTAATCTATCCACCAATGCTTCTTGAAGACGCTTCCTTCGTTTTGCATGAAACGAGTCATAAAAATCTGATTTTGGCTTGCGAGGTACACTCCCCCTATAGCTCGATTGCTCTTTAGGCTCTAAAGCACGTATACGTTCCAAAAGTGACATTTACATCGCCTCTTTATGGCGATTAAAAAATGCAAGATGTAATTTTCGACCCTTAATTGAATTTTTTGCAGAAGTTGGTGCATACGCCTCAGTTGAATTTGAAGGTTTTAATGCTAAATCGTGAATAAACTCTGTTAGCATTGCCTGAACTGATTTTACATAAGCATTATGTACTTGTATGAGTTCTCTCACATGTCCAGTTGCAAGAAGCTCATGTATATCCATACCTCCATCTACAATTTTATATGCTTGAGCACCCTCTAGACCTATTTCGCTACGTCCAAAATCTATATCAAATCGATTGTGAGGATTACTAAAATTGTCTACCCTACAAATCCTTGTACGCGGTACACCAAGCCTTACTGCTAAAGCAGCCGTTTTTGCAAGCGCAGAAATTGCATCGGGTAAATCATCGTGAACAATTGCAACACGCGTACTCGCTTGCACCACTTGCGCTACAGCGTCGGTAAATGTGGTAGAAGTATCTGCAAAAACCAGATCAAAGTTGTGCGTTACATAACTTAAAATTGCACCAATATGAGGAGAAATTGTCTCAGCCATTTCAGGCTTTTCGCACGGACCCCATAAAAGGCATGCATCGTCTATAAGCGTGGCACTCTTTGCAATCAGGTCATCACACATAACATCATGCGATATACGACTTAAATCATAAGGTCGTTTAACACCAAAACAAAATGCAAGATTTCCACCCGATAAATCAAAATCAAGAAGAGCAATCCTAAAACCCATATCTCGAGCTAGTTCAGCGCATGTAGCAACCAAAGCTGTTTTACCCATACCTCCTCTCCCGGAAACAAAGCTAATAATAGGAGCAGCTCCAAGGTCGTAAGATGTTGCGGTTTGTGTCTGTTGCGACGCAGACACAGGGGAAGACACTATCGGTTTTGTCACTGACGCAGCTGCGGGCATGGATGATGTCGGCGTTGATACTGACGCTGGCGATGTTGCAGAGGAAAACGCTATAGGCTCTGTAGCTGATGTAGCTGCTGGCAAACTCGCGGACGATGTAGACACTACAGGTTTCCGCGGCATTGGTACAAAAGCACACGTTTGATCTACCTTATTTACATAATGATCCTCATCATGCGCATCATTCGCGCAGCGCGCTTGTTGCACCTGATCGATATCTTTATTGAGCCGTTGATTTGGACGCAGTGTTTCTTTAAAAATATCATCGTCATCTACATCAAGAGTATCTTGAGAATTATGTTCCAATAAAGCATGATCATTATCAGAGGTAAAACAATCATCTGCATTCACCCCTGTAGGCTGCTTGCACGTGTTGGCGCGGATATCCGATACTTGTGGTTTACATACGGCATCACAGCTTGTTTGGTTGCAAGACGAAAGCTCATTAGTTGACAAAGGGCTATCAAAAGACGAGTTATATGCATCTGTTGCTGCAACAAACGACTTACCTGTTGAAGAGGGCATCTCGTGAGAGGCCTTTACGAGTGCTGAAAACTGTGAAAGTAACGTTTGTAAATTTTGATATACCTTATCATAGGTAATCGTTTGAGAAGGAGTTACTTCTTCAGAATTCAAGATCCTGGACGAAGCTTGAGACACAACATCTGATTGTGGTAAGGACACGTGCTCATACGTGCTTATTTTTTTATTACTTTGCTCCTCAGCACAAACGGAGCTTCCAATATCCCAAATATCGTGAATCCCTGCTTGTAAGGCACGCGATCGCAAAGACCCCGAGATACAACGTCCCACCAGCACAACACGAGCGCATCCATCCATAACAAGTGCTGCGGCTAGATTTACATCTGAAACGCCACTTGCCGTCAAACCAACCATAACCGCACACGAAGTTAAGTTCTGCATCCGCACATAATTGCGCAGCTGGAGTCCATCGTCAAAATAATGTAAGATCGTTGCGTGCTCCATATGTTGAAGAGTTTGTGTCATCAAGATCCTATTTTGTGGAGCACAACAAGCAATCCAGGTATAAGTCATAATCGTTCACCTCACAGAAAGATTTTTAACTACGTGCACAATGTATTAATTTGTTACACACATTTCGCTTAAAACGAGCTTTGCACAATTAAAATTACGTATGTTTTGATTCAGTTGTAACTAGTACTGATGAAGCCGTATCATTCTTTTTCAAACCACGCTCAGAACTTTTTTCCGCAGGATCTTTTTCTTTTGGGGAATCATCTTTACGAAGCACGCTATTCGAGGGAATTTCTTTTGTATGATCGCTCTCCACTTGTTGCGAATCATCTTTAAGGTCTTGTACATCTTGTGCAGGAATTACCAATCTTAAACTTTGAGTGGCTGCAGCTGACAGCACGCGCGTGACATCTGCGGGATATACCGCCAACACCAATTGCGCAGGAATATTTTGTGCTGGTTGAGCTTCCTTTACACACAGTGCAACCATATCTTTGGTAATAAGATGCGTAGTTTTGTTGTTAGTTTCGTATCCAAGTACCTGAGTGCGAGGAGTAATATGCAGTCCTATACCAAGTCTTTCATTCATAGGTAAACTAAGAGCAACTCTGCCATTAGGAATCACAAGTTCGGTATCCGATTCTGTAAAATGCATGGTTGAAAGGGGTACATTTTCGCCTACTGCAACTTTGACTTCCTTACCTATCACGTCATCACTGTTTAAATATGCATCTTTTGGAGCCAAGTCCGAAACCCAGTCGCGCACAACTATGTCCTCAGCTTTAATCGTGTCACCAATTTGCAAGGGATGAGTAGTAACAACAAGGCGTACTACATCTCCACCGTATGAGGCAATTGCATCATCACGAGCTTTTTGTGCATCACTACGCACGGATTGCGCATAAGAAAAACTGGTATACATAGCCAAAAGTGCACATAACACAGCACATAACAAACGAAATTTTAGCGACATCGTCCACCTCCTCGCACAAAATATTACGAGGACATACTCTCACAAAATATCGAACGATAACGCGAGAATACGAAAAGAGGCATGCACAAAACGTGCAGGTAGCATGCCTAATTTCTAGTAGAAATTGCACAAAAGTACTAAGGAAGATCCTTTATAAATAGCTTGAGGAAATGTACTTTAAAAGACGAGTTGGTTCCTTGGATGTTCTAAAAGCTAAATGGAAATAGCAATAATGAACTATGCAGAAGAATATGGAAGGGGTGCAAAAAACAAAAACGATAATTATCAAAGTTGTGAGTTTGTGAAGATAGTGTGATGGATACCGTGTAATATTGTGGCGTAATACTGCGTCGCGGTGGCAGTAATGGTCGTACCGTAAAGTTACGTCACGGTGGCTGTAATGGTTACGCCGTAAGGTTGCGTCGTAGTAACTGTAGTGGTCGCTCCGTAAGGTTACGTCGCGATGATGACGATAACCGCACCACAACAACTTCGGCATGATTTCCACGCACCCATAACTACAAACAAGCAGTTATTCATGCACCAACAGCGCACAAAGCTGTAACCATGTCTTAGATATATCGATGAGAAATATCCTTATCAAGCATATGAGCAGATGAATTCATTTCGTCTAACAGCGCCACATATATATCAATAGATCCAGAAAAAACTTGACGCGAAGCTTCAAGCGCACGAACAGCACATCCAGGCTCTTTTTTATGAGAACAATTTCTAAATTTACAATGTTCGACCGCCGCGGTTAAAAGCGGAAACGTTTGAGCCAAACCTGCCTCATGACCCATAAGCGGCAAAGTTCGCAGTCCCGGACAATCAATAATACATCCAGCGAATGGAAGAGCAATCATTTGACGCGAAACAGTGGTGTGACGTCCGCTATCATCCTTTGAACGTGTAGAGCCAACGCGCTGTACGGGGCGTTTAAGAAGCAAATTAAGCAGACTAGATTTCCCAGCTCCCGACTCACCTAGAAGCATGGCGCAGGTTTTACTACCCACAAGCTGCAAAATCTCAGACACACCCCAATGAACGCCATGCTCAGCTGCAAACTCTTTATAAGACGCAGCGCTGTCCATAAAATGCAAATCCTGCGAAGAAACAACAATTTCAATCTGATTGGCTAATAACGCGCTGAGGGTCATAAGCGCATCTTTATATTGAGAAAGACCAACTCGATCAACTTTTGTGCAAACAACAGCACACGAACACCCACAGTCTTGTGCAATCACGGCCGTTCTCACAATACGCGCCAAATCCAAACCTGCGCGCGTAAACGGTTGAACAAGCAAAACTTTATCAACGTGAGCAGCTAAAACCTGCATTTGTGCACGGGAATCGCCCCTCCAACGACTTACCGTATGCACGCGCGGCAAAATTTTGTACATAATGCCCATTTCGTGATTACAAGGTATCCCCACGATAAGCCAGTCACCAACAACAACATTTTTTTCTGACTTCGACTTAGTCAACAGCGCAGAAAACTCACAGCGAATAGTAGCCGTTTTGGTACAGATAAGAGGAAATCCTCTATCAAGGCTTATACATTTACCCAAAAACAACGTATCTTCAGCAACATGATGCTCACTGCAAAGATTACGAATTTCGCGCGCGGCTACTTCGCTAATAGCAGGCGATACATAAAAGTCGTTAAAGCTAGGAAAGAAAGTTGCAAGACCCGCGGTAGAAGAAGGGCTTTCAACGTTTATACCAGCATCATCATCAACAAAAGCATCAGATGAAACGCCTGATTCGTTTCCTTGAGTTCCCCCAACATGTAATGCATGCGCTTCACACGCATCAACACAAGCCTTCTGATGAACCTTCTTGGCAATCTTATGCTTTAACGACTTCATACGCATCCAAATCTTAAAGCAAAAACGTTATGCACATGCACGCTGTCCGCGGCGTGCAAACCATTTTTCAATTTCAACAATTGGGATAATAAGCGCAGCTAAAATAAGGGCAGCTGCATATTCTTCCCAACCGATTTCGGCAAAGTTAAAAGCTTGCGCAAGCGGTGTTTCGATAACCAAATAGGTAAGCAACAATGCAAACACAAAAGCGCCCCACAACCAGATATTTTGCTTCTTAAGCGTAAAAATGGATTGATGCATACTACGCATATTCAGCGAATGGAACATCTCAACCATTGAAAGCGTCAAAAATGCCATGGTCATTCCATGAATACCTGCGCTTGGATTCTGAAGAACCTGAGATATATCCATAGTGCCAAATTCAAGATAATGGCCAATAAAATAACTAATGAGTGTAAGTACAGAAATCGCAATACCTTGAAACATAATATCAACACCAACGCCACCTGCAAAAATACCGTCTTTGGAACTACGAGGTTTGCGTTTCATGATACCTGGCTCGGCGCCTTCGGTTGCCATTGCAAGAGCTGGCAGCGAATCGGTAATAAGGTTAATCCAAAGCAAGTGCGTTGGTTCCAAAATAGTAAAGCCAATAAATGAAGCAACAAATACCGAAATAACTTCAGCAAGATTTGAAGAAAGCAAAAATTGAATACATTTACGAATATTATCGTAAATACGTCTTCCCTCTCGACACGCATTAATGATGGTAGAAAAATTATCATCAGCAAGCACCATGTCAGCAACATTTTTAGTAACATCGGTACCTGTAATGCCCATACCAATACCAATATCTGCACGTTTAATAGAAGGCGCGTCATTGACACCATCGCCTGTCATTGCAACAACTTTTTGCTTATGCTTCCACGCACTTACAATACGAACCTTATGCTCGGGCTGAACACGAGCATATACACCATATGATTCAATAGTTGCGTCGAGCTCTTCATCACTAAGAGCATCTAATTGCGCGCCAGTAAGCGCTTCTTTGCGAGAAGAAATAATTCCTAATTGTTGAGCAATAGCGCACGCTGTATCAATGTGGTCTCCCGTAATCATAACAACACGTATACCAGCAGATTTTGCTTCGTCTATAGACGATTTAACCTCGGGACGAACAGGATCGATCATACCTGAAAGTCCTACAAAACACATGTCATGTTCAAGATATGCGCCATCAAACGATTCTGGACAACTGCTACCCCAATCACGACGCGCAGATGCGATCACGCGAAGCGCCTTATTGGCAAGTTGCTTATTTTGCTCGATAACATATGCTTTTAATTCGTCAGTAAACGGCACAATGCCCGTTTCGGAAAGATACGTGGTACAATGCGACAAAATAACATCAGGTGCACCCTTGGTATGCTGCATATATGATCCGTTATTATTCACCACAACCGACATCATTTTACGACTTGAATCAAATGGAGCTTCACCAACACGCGGACGTGTTTGTTTAAGATATGACGTGGTGAATTCATTTTTGGCAGCGTCACTTACCAGCGCAGCTTCGGTAGGCTCACCTTGAGCTGTATGTGTAGCATCATCCCACACAGCATCGCTTGCAAGCGCCATGGTACGTAAATGCGCTGTTAAATTACCCGTTACGCGCTCAACAACCGTCATCTTATTTTGTGTAAGAGTTCCCGTTTTGTCGCTACAAATTACCTGCGTGCAACCAAGCGTTTCTACTGCAGAAAGCTGACGAATAATTGCATGCTTTTTGCTCATCTTAGTTACACCGATAGATAAAACAATGGTTACAACCGCAGCAAGACCTTCGGGGATAGCGGCTACTGCCAAAGAAACGGCAACCATAAATGTGTTCAATACAAGTTCAATATTAGATAAAAATTCAAACCCATGTTTAATAAGCGAAACAGCAAAAATAATCGCGCAAATTGCAACAACCCATACCGTTAACTTGTGCGAAAGCTCGGTTAACTTCTTTTGAAGAGGAGTTTGCTCGTCTTGAACACTGCTTAACGCATGAGCAATCTTACCCATTTCTGTTTTCATGCCTGTTGCTACAACACATCCGCGACCTCTACCATAAACTACCGTTGAGCCCATGTAGCACATGTTTTTACGATCGGCTAAAGGCACGTCTTTTTCAGACGCTCCAAGATGTAACATATCAATAACTTTAGATACCGGAACCGACTCTCCCGTAAGCGCCGCTTCCTCAATTTTGAGTGAAGCACTTTCTAAAATACGACAGTCGGCACCAACTGCATCTCCTGCTTCAAAGACAATAATATCGCCAGGAACCAGTTGCGATGAAGGTACACTTTGGAGCGAACCGTCGCGCATAACTTTACTTTGTGCGGCAGTCATCTCTTGTAAAGCTGCAAGTGCTTCCTCGGCTTTAAGCTCTTGTACAACACCTAAGAACGAGTTAAGAATAACCACAAACATGATAATAACTACATCGGCATAATCACCTTCACCGTTATAGATACCTACTATAAGCGATATAACAGCCGCAATAATAAGCATGATAACCATGGGGTCTGCCATCTGCGCAAAAAATCGTTTCACGATAGAATCTTTTTGCGCTTCATCAAGCTTGTTGAGCCCGTATTCGTCCAATAACTTGGATGCTTGCGCCGAAGACAAACCATCTTTTTCGTGAGTATGAAGGCTACTTAAGACTTCATCTGCGGATTCAAGATACTCTTTCACAAAATCCTCCTGGGATAATTTTGTTTGATACATTGATTCCCGATTATAATTCCCCAGGAGCTGAGGCAAGGGCTCACCAACGTAACCAAAACTTCTGTACGTATGAATTTATCTTAGCGTATTTGCCCTATTTCTCGAAAAAATTAACGTCTTACTTACAAATTTTGAACGCATTAAAATTTTGAACACTATAAACGCACTATAAACGCCCTCTTAACGCTGTGTCATACACGAAATGGCTAATCTCACCATAACAAAAAGCCCTGTAAACATAGGTTTACAGGGCTATCGAATGCGCGTAGCTTAAAAGCACATAAAGAGCTTAATGCACTTGTTTACTCTTCGTACGACTTAGGCTCGCGACCATAATAAGCATCCAAGTAGATATTCTTCATCTCGTTGATCAAAGGATAACGTGGGTTGCTTACCGTACATTGGTCGTTAAATGCCTGCTCAGACATCTCGTCAAGCGTATCGAGGAAGTATTTCTCGTCTACATTGTATTCTGCAATGGTCTTCTTTACGCCAATGTGATCAAGAATTGATTGAACTTTGGCAATAAATTTCTCAAAGACTTCATCGTCGTTAGCGCCCGTGATGCCGCAATAACGAGCCATTTCGCAATAACGAGCTTTAGCGTGAGGATACTCATATTGAGGGAACGTACCCATACGCGTTGGTTTTTCGGCTGCGTTATAGCGCATAACACGCGTAAGCAAAACACCATTTGCCCAACCATGAGGAATGTGGTGGAAAGCACCAAGCTTGTGAGCCATAGAGTGAACTATACCCAAGAATGCATTAGAGAATGCAAGACCTGCGATACAAGAAGCATTTGCCATTTTGTCGCGAGCATATACATTGTTAGGCTCGTCGTAAGCAGTTTCAAGAGTCTCAAAAATAAGCTTGAGACCCTTTAAGCTCATAGCTTGCGTGTAGTCAGAAGCCATGGTTGAAACATACGACTCAAGGCAGTGCGTCATTGCATCGGCACCAGACGCAGAGGTTAAGCCCTTAGGCTGAGTCATCATGTTATCGGTATCAACAATTGCCATATTAGGCATCAATTGGTAATCGGCAATAGGCCATTTAACACCAGTGTCTTTATCGGTGATAATTGCATAAGGAGAAACCTCAGAACCAGTACCAGAAGACGTTGGAATAGCAACAAAGTATGCTTTACGACCCATTGCAGGGAATTCGTATACACGTTTACGAATATCCATAAAGTCGGCTGACATGTGCTCGAACTTTTCTTCAGGATTCTCGTACATAAACCAGATGATCTTACCGCAGTCCATAGCAGAACCGCCACCGATGGAAAGAATAACATCAGGTTCAAAAGCACGAAGTTGAGCCAGACCTTCGCGTGCAGATTGAAGCGATGGATCTGGTGCTACATTCCAGAAGCACGAGTGAACAATGCCAAGGCTGTCCAGCGTGTCTTCAATAGTTTTGGTAAAGCCACTCTTGTAAAGGAATTGGTCGGTGATAAGGAATGCACGCTTTTTGTGGAGCACGTACTTGAGCTCTTTAAGAGCTTCTGGCATGCAGCCCTTCTTGAAGTACACCTTATCAGGAGTTTTGAGCCAAAGCATGTTTTCGCGGCGCTCAGCCACAGATTTAATGTTAAGCAAGTTCATCACTCCTACGTTTCCACATACAGAGTTTCCACCCCAAGATCCGCAACCAAGCGTTAATGATGGTGTAAGCATAAAGTTATAGATGTCACCAATACCACCTTGTGCAGCAGGAGTATTAATAAGAATACGGCAGGTCTTCATAGCTTGCTCGTATTTTGCCATTTTCTCTTTTTCATTAGTATTAATGAACAAAGATGCAGTATGACCATAACCACCTTCGGCGATCAAACGCTCGCCCATTTTAATAGCGGTGTCAAAGTCTTTTGCGTGATACATTCCCAAAACTGGTGAAAGTTTCTCGTGTGACCAAGGCTCCTCAGGCTCAACCGAGGTAACCTCTGCCATAAGAATCTTGGTTGAAGCGGGAACTTTAACGCCTGCCATCTCGGCAATAACAGGTGCAGGCTTACCAACAATCTTAGGATTGATGTTTCCATTAACAATAACGGTATTTCCTACCTTTTTAATGTCGTCACCTTCAAGGAAGAAGCAGCCGCGACGAGCAAATTCAGCTTTTGCTTGATCATAAACCTTGTCGCAGACGATAACGTTATTCTCGGAAGCACAAATCATACCGTAGTCAAAGACTTTGGAGTGAATAATTGAGTTGACCGACATTAAAATGTCAGCGGTTTCATCAATAATTGCAGGGTTGTTACCAGGACCTACACCAAGAGCTGGTTTTCCTGAGCTATATGCAGCAGCAACCATGCCCGGACCACCTGTTGCCAAAATGATATCGGCTTCGTGCATAAGGGTATTAGTAAGCTCGATAGAAGGCTTATCAACCCAGCAAATAATGTCGCGTGGAAGTCCTGCTTTTTCTGCAGCGTCACGCACAATACGAGCAGCTTGAATGGTTGATGCTTTTGCGCGTGGGTGAGGAGAAATCAAAATAGCATTACGAGTTTTTAAGCACACCAGTGACTTAAAAATAGCCGTAGCAGTTGGATTTGTTGTTGGAATAACAGCGGCGACAATACCAATAGGCTCGGCAATCTTTTTTAAGCCGTACGCTTTATCCTCAAAAATGGTACCGCAAGTTTTAGTGTGACGATATGCGTTATAAATATATTCAGCAGCAAAGTGATTCTTTATAACCTTATCTTCAACAAGACCCATGCCCGTTTCTTTTACCGCAGCTTGCGCCAAAGGAATACGAGCCTCATTTGCTGCCATAGCAGCCTCAAAGAAAATCTTGTCAACTTGTTCTTGCGTAAATGTTGCAAAAACTTTTTGAGCTTTACGCATCTTCTTCAGCTGAACCTCTAAAGACTCTACGCTGTCGATTAACGTAACACAATCGTTTGATGATGCGGTTTTTTGCATCTCGTCGGATTGTTTTGGATCACACACCGGCGTGTCATGCTTACTCATAACCCCTCCATAACGTAGTCCATATAAACTCGGCGGATAAGCAACGAGTTTATCCAAAATGTTTTCATCTTCACAAAAACTATTCGACTTATATATTTGCAGATTAGTGGGTATAAACTTTCGACAATTTTATATTCAGCGTTATTTATGAGGATATGCCTTGAGATGACTATCCTTCACTGGTCATATACCACTCAATTTTTCCGTACGCATGGGTCATTTATACGTATTTGTATAGCAATACATGCACAGGTTTATGAAGGAGTTATGAAGCGTCATATGTCCTACAACGAACGCTCATGAAAAAACAGCTATACGCTTATAAAATGAACAAATTTGATGACAGATTGTAGTCATCTGCTATACATGCACAAATGCACCGTGACAAAAAATAATAGTTACGTTGGTACGCTGATGCATAAACTAGAGACTTTGTGCAAAGCTTAGATGAAGGTAGGTTTTGTGCATGGTAACAGGTACCATAATTACAACTAAAAATACAGACAATTATGCATGAATCCTCGCGTAAATATCTGTATGTTTATCCATACATTAACGTATGTAATTACCTATAAAGGAGTTATTCATGACAGAGGCTATACGTAAAGTAAATGTTATCGGCCATCTTCATCCTGATACCGACAGCATTTGTTCTGCAATGGCATATGCATATCTTAAAAATCAAACAGGCACCACACAGTATGAAGCACGACGTGCTGGTACGGTAAGCCGCGAAACAGCATTTGCGCTCAAACATTTTGGCTTTGATGAGCCAGCACTCATCACTTCTGTGGCTCCTCAAATCAAAGATACCGATATTTCAAAACTTCCAGCTATTAGCTCTTCTACCAGCTTATTTGCAGCATGGAATCTTATGAAAGAAATCAGCTCGGGTACCTTATGCGTTATCGATGAAAAGAATATGCTGCAAGGTCTTATTGCTGTTAAAGACATCGCTAATGCAAATATGGACATTTTAGACGATGAAGGTTTAACAAAAGCTGCCACACCCGTTACCAACATTTTAACAACGCTTAATGCAAAGCTTCTTTGCGGTGACGAAAACGCAAGCTTAACCCAAGGTCATGTTCGTGTTGGCACCTCTCCAGAAATGATGGATGGTATGATTGACGCCGGCGATGTTGTCTTAACAACTAACCGCTACGAAACCCAAAACTTTGCAGTAAGTGCAGGTGCTTCATGCATTGTTATTTGCAACGGTGCATCTCCAAGCGATGTTGTACTTCAAAGCGCAAAAGAGCGTGATTGCATCGTTATTACCACTTCTTATAATACCTATGCTGCTGCACGCCTTATTTCCATGGCAATTCCTGTACGCGCGTGCATGCTTCCTACCGAAAAGATCATTCGTTTCTCGGTAAACACCACTGTAGACGATGCTAAAAAGACTATCTCTCAAACGGGTCATCGTTTCTTCCCTGTTTTAGACGAAGACGGTTCATATGTTGGCGTTGTTGGTTCAACTAATATGCTCAAAATCAAAAAGAAGCACGTTATTTTGGTTGATCACAACGAGCGTTCTCAAGCAGTTGATGGTCTTGAGCAGGCCGAAATTATGGAGATCATCGACCACCACCGCATTGGCTCTATTGAAACTTCAAGCCCAGCACTATTTCGTAACATGCCCGTTGGTTGTACCTCAACTATTATTTATGGCATGTATAAAGAAGCAGGCGTTGAGATTCCTAAGAACATTGCAGGACTTATGTTATCTGCTATTATGTCCGATACCCTTGCATTTAGATCGCCTACTTGCACACATCTTGATGTTGACGCTGGTAAAGCATTGGCAGCTATTTGCGGTGAGGATATTCCAACCTACTCTGACGCAATGTTTGATGCAGGAGCCGATTTAACAGGTCGCACCGCAGAAGACGTCTTTAACGGTGACTTTAAGGTATTTTCACGAGGCAAAGCTCACTTTGGTGTTGGACAAGCAAGCTTCATGACCGAAAGTTCACGCAAAGCTGCAGAAGCATTGGTTGGACCTTATCTTAAAACTGGTGCTGAGTCCTACGAACTTCCTATGGTCTTTTATATGTTTACCGATGTTAAAAGTAAAACAACCGAGATGATGTTCTGGGGCGAAGACGCCAGCGAAATTGCAACCATCGTTGAACAAGCTTTTGGTGTAAAACCTGTTGATGGCATGGCTGTGCTCAAAGGCGTTGTAAGCCGCAAGAAACAAATCATTCCACCGTTAATGTCACTTTTGCAAGATAGCGAGCGTGAAAACTAATACAGGAGCGCTGGTAAAAGCACACTGGTAAAGGCACACTTGTTATCAGCACAACTGTTCATATGTGTAAACTAAACACCCTCTTTCACATGAAAGAGGGTGTTTTCATACACAAAGATTTTTTCTTCTGAAAGCGTCTTATACGCGCGTCTTATACGAGCACCCAAAATACGCACGTATACATACGGCGCCTAAAACCTCTCAAAGCTGCGCTTTTATGCACAAGGCTGAGCATACAGCCCAATAAGAACCTCAAGCATATCGACCATTTTTTCAAGCTCGGGAACGGGAACGAACTCACGAACGCCATGCGCATTATAATAACATGCCGATAAATTAGGAGCTGCAAATCCTCTAAACGAAAGTTGAGCACCATCGGTACCTCCACGCATAGGAACAAATTTCATGGGAACGCCCACTTTTTCGTAAGCCTTGCGCGCATTTTCGATAAGGTGTTTATTCTCGGGTTTAGTAACCACATCAGCCAAATTAAAATACTGATCTTTTATTTCAACGCTTAAAACACAAGAACCATATTGACGATTAACAAATTGAGCAGCATCCAAGCACGTTTGTTTGCGTTTATCCATAATTTCTTTTGAATGATCACGTAAAATGTAGCCAGCTTCGCCCTCTTCGCAACTGCTTTTAATATAGCTCAAATAATAAAAACCATCGTAGCCTTCGGTGTATTCAGGACGCTCTTGTGCAGGAATAAGCTGATGAAATTTCATAAGCGCCTCTGACGCATTGATGAGCGTACCTTTAGCCGTACCCGTATGAACGGACAAACCTTTTGCCTTTACGATAACCTCACTTGCATTAAACGTTTCGTAGCAAAACTCACCTAAAGGTCCTCCGTCAATGGTATAGCCAAACGTTGCGCCAAACTTCTTAAGGTCTAAAAGCGCAGCTCCGTGCCCTATTTCTTCGTCGGGAACAAATGAAAGAGCAAGGCGTGGATGTGGGATTTCGGGATGTTCTTTAAGACGAGCAAGTAGAGAAACAATCATGGCATCTGCTGCTTTATCATCACCACCTAAAAG
Source organism: Fannyhessea sp. C0108B2 (assembly GCF_056583915.1). Classification (NCBI taxonomy): domain Bacteria; kingdom Bacillati; phylum Actinomycetota; class Coriobacteriia; order Coriobacteriales; family Atopobiaceae; genus Fannyhessea; species Fannyhessea sp. C0108B2. The sequence goes on from NZ_JBWPJQ010000007.1 coordinate 51,746, forward strand.
CGATGTACCGTCTGCCGTAACTAAATCCCACCCGACCATATGCTCAAGCTGAGGATTAGTTTCAGGAGATACATACACTTCACGGCCATGACGATCATAGCCAATGGTAAGTTTTCCGCCTTCGTAATGCTTAATCTGCGGATGAACGGGAGAGCCATATGATTGCCACGCTGTATCAACGTGTGTACAAAAGCCCAGTGTTGGCAAATCTTCACAGCCTTTTGACGCAGGCCAAAATGCGGTTACATATGCATGCTCATCAAGCTCAACGTTTTCGGCGCCAAGCTCTTTCAGTTCTGCAGTGATAACGCGCGATACGTCAAACTGACTTTTGGTTGAGGGAACCTCTTGCGCATTAAAAGGATCCGATTGCGACGGAATGGCACAATATCTCATAAAACGTTCAACTACATCACTCATCTGTTGTACTCCTTTACGTACTAGGTTACTTTTTTACTGATGCAATTTTTGGCATGTGTCATATTTTGCACACTTGCTCAGCGCGCAAAACACAGCTGTCTTAACTTGTACACAGTTTTTGATGTGCTTGCTCCAAACTTTTTGCAAAGCGCTGTTGCACCACATGACATGCGCATACATGGCCGGGCTCAATTTCCACCAAATCGGGCTCCTTTTGCGCACAAACACTTTGCGCAAGCGGACAACGTGTATGGAACACGCATCCAGAAGGCGGATTCACCGGACTTGGAACATCGCCTTGCAAAATGCGCTTATCTTGGATTCTCTCATGTGCAATGCGCGGAATAACATCCAATAATGCCTGCGTGTACGGATGCAAAGGTCGAGAAAACAAATCATTCTTAGAGCCGCGCTCCATAGTGTGACCCAAATACATAACCATAACCGTATCGCTAATATGTTTTACAACAGACAGATCATGACTGATGAAAATATAGGCAAGACCAAGCTTTTTTTGCAATTCTTTAAGCAGGTTAATCACTTTTGCCTGAACAGATACGTCTAATGCCGATACGGGTTCATCGCAGATAATGAGCTTAGGCAACAAAATAATTGCACGCGCAATACCAATACGCTGGCGCTGACCGCCCGAAAACTCATGCGGATAACGGTTTTTATACGAAAGATCAAGCCCTACATGCTCCATCACGTCTTCTATCATGCGTTCACGCTCTTCGCGGGATGCATAGCTGTGCGCAATATCTATCGGCTCGGCAATAATATCGGCAACGGTCATGCGAGGATTAAGTGAACTATAGGGATCCTGAAAAATCAATTTCATGGATTTTCGAGCTTCGATAAGAGCATTTCCTTTAAGCGCTGTAAAATCGCAGCCGTTAAGCTCTACCGTTCCAGAAGTTGGATCGTTTAAACGTAAAATGCACTTTCCTGTAGTTGATTTACCGCAACCACTTTCACCTACAATTGCAAATGTCTCGCCTTTATGAACGTCAAACGACACATGCTCAAGCGCGTGAACATAACTTTTTTTGCGCGAGAAAACCGAGGATTTAACTGGATATCTTTTGGTCAGATTGCGAACCTTTAAAATAGGCGTTTTGTCATGCGATTGCTGATAGCCAAGGTTTTCTGCAGACGAAGGTACGTGCTTACGAGCTGCTGACAAAGATGCATCCGTACTTTGACTTTGAGTATTATCGTGATGAATATGAGTGGTCATTATGCCTCACCCCATTCTTTTGAAAATTTCCAGCAAGCAACTTCGTGAGTTGTTTCGCTGCGAGTATCAGGCGTTTTTATTGCGGACTCGTTTGCCTCGCAGGAAACAGACGCATCAGATGCTTTAGCGTCTGTACGCACCATGTGCGGACGTTTTGTACGGCAAATTTCTTTTGCAAACGGACATCTTGGATGAAATGGGCAACCTTTTGGCATATCAGAAAGCATAGGAACACTTCCTTCAATAGCAAAAAGGGTATCAACAGAGGTATCAAGAGACGGAATGGAATTTATAAGTCCTGAGGTATACGGGTGTAAAGGATTGGTAAATAACTCGTACGCGCGCGTATATTCAACCTGATGACCTGCATACATAACCAAAACCCAATCAGCCATTTCGGACACAACACCCATGTCGTGCGTAATAAGCATAATGGCAGTGTTAAGCTTGGTTTTCATATCATCAAGTAACTGTAAAATTTGTGCCTGAATTGTTACGTCCAAAGCCGTTGTTGGCTCATCGCAAATCAAAAGCTCAGGCTCACAAGCAAGCGCCTGCGCAATCATCACGCGCTGACGCATACCACCAGATAACTCGTGCGGATAACTCTTAAACACTTTTTGAGGAGCAGGAATTCCCACTAGCTCTAGCATATGCAAAGCACGAAGATCCGCTTCTTTTTTACTAAGATTGCGATTATGCGCAAGAAGTGCTTCGCGAATTTGTTTTCCAGCACTCATAACGGGATTAAGCGAGGTCATGGGCTCTTGGAAAATCATGCTCATTCTTTTTCCGCGATACTGCGTAAGCTCTTTATGAGATAAGTGCGTAATGTCATGTCCGTTAAAAGTAATAGAGCCGTGTGTAACGTGCGCTATGGGACGAGGCAAAAGCGACATAATCGAAAGCGCCGTCATCGATTTACCACAACCGCTCTCCCCTACAACCGCCAAAGTCTCACCACGACGCATCCCAAAACTTACGCGGTTAAGAGCTAACAGGCTTCCCTGTTCAAGTTCGAGCGAAACATCAATGTCTTGTACTTGCAAGAGATTTTGCGCATCGCACGAGGAGTCTGATTTCTGAGCAGCTTCCAAAGCAACATCTGATGTTTGAACAAGTTCTTTATCAGCACAAAGTGTAGTTTCGTTATGAGGGTTTTTGAGTTCACGTTTCATACTGACCTCTTATCGATTAAGTTTTGGATCAAGCGCATCACGAAGAGCGTCACCTAACAGGTTAAAAGCCATAACGGTGATGATAATTGCGCACCCTGGAATAACACTGTAATAGGTATTGGATTGAATATAGGGTTGAGAAGAGGCAATCATTTGACCCCAGCTTGCCATAGGAGGCTGTACGCCCAAACCCAAAAATGAAAGCGTGGCTTCGGATAAAATAGCATTGGGAATACCCAGCGTAGAAACAACGATCAAGGTGGAAACACAGTTTGGCAAGAGGTGTTTCATAATAATGCGCCAACTTTTTCCGCCACTTAAAATGCATGATTGAATATATTCAGAATTTTTAAGACGCATCACATCACCTCTAATAAGGCGCGCGGTTGAGGTCCACATCAGCAGACCTAACGCAATATAGAGGTTAATAAGGCCTGGTCCCATAACAAACATAATAAGAATTGCAAACAGCAAAAACGGAAACGAAGAAAAAACCTGTATGACAAACGAAATAGCAGCATCGGTTTGTCCACCAAAATAGCCTGCGCATACACCGGCAAAAAAGCCAAGCGCAAGGGCAATAATCTGAGAAATAATACCTACCGAAAGTGAAATGCGACATCCAAAAACAATGCGCGCAAAAATGTCACGACCAAACTCGTCGGTACCAAAAATGTGTGTTGGATTGGGCTTTTGCAATGCACTTGGCAAGGATTGAGCATTGGGATCATATGCCGATAACAGCGGCGCACAGATAGCAATCACACACAGCACACAGATAACTGCCAAACAAAACAGTCCTAATTTGTTGCGTGTAAAACGTTTCCAGCTCATAGACCAGTATCCACTATGAGAAGAGGCTTTTTGTATACGCTTTGCTTGTTGCTCAAGATCGGGCTTCTTAAAGCCTTTGATGCACGTAGATAGCTTCATACTAGTTTGCCTCCTTACCCAAACGAATACGCGGATCAACAAGTGCATACAGCACGTCGACAATTAGGTAAACTACAACACAAATAAACGCGATATACATAACAGAGCCTTGAATGAGCGGTAAGTCGCGCGCATTGATAGCATCTAGGAGCAGCTTTCCCATACCCGGCATTGCAAAAACCGTTTCGATAATAAGCGATCCGGTAAGAATATCGCCCAATTGCGCTCCTGCAATGGTAATAATAGGAATAACTGCATTTCGAAGACCATGAAGTAAAATGATACGTACGCGTGCAAGACCTTTGGCCTCGGCAGTGCGCATAAAATCTTGGTTAAGCACCTCTAACATAGAAGTACGCGTAACGCGCGAAATACTTGCAGCATAACGCGTTGAAAGCGCAATACAGGGAAGCACAAAACTCGCAAGTGTTTTAATTCCCGAAAGCGGAAACCACTTAAGATGAAGCGCAAAAATAATTTGAACAATAATAGCAACCCAAAAAGAAGGAGCTGAGATACCAAAAATTGAAAACGACATCAACGCGCGGTCAAGCGCCTTTCCATGAAAGACTGCTGCAAGCGTGCCTACACTTACGCCCACCACAAGAGCAAGGATATAGGCGGAACCCGAGAGCTTAAGCGTAACCGCAAAAGCTTTTGCAAGCAAGGCGATAACGGGCTTATGCTGGGCATACGATACGCCAAAATCTCCCCGTATCATATGCGTAAACCACGTGGTATATTGCTCGACAACTGGTCTATCTAAGCCCATGGTGTGGCGAACCTGATTAACGGTAGCCTCATCTGCCATATCGCCCATCATAATACGAACGGGATCTCCGGGTACAATATTCAAAACAAAAAATGTGATAAGCGATATACATAAGACAACTGCTAATGCCTGCAAAATACGTTTAACGATATAATATTTCACGCCATTTCCCCCTCTCCTTTTTGGAAATGTATATGTACAACTATAAAGTATGTTAAAAAAATACCTATATTTTGTTATTAAAACGTAACATAAAGGACGTAATGCCTAAATTTACGTATAACTCTGTTTATTTATGCAATAATTTACGAACGTAAACAAGAAGAGGTGCCACATCAGCAGCACCTCTTTACCTTACACGTACATAAACCGCATATGAAACCACTGATTAGTTTTGTGGATTATAATTTGGATCCGATGTATCAACGTCAAGTTCAAACGTATGATAAATAAGATTACCAACGGCTGCACCCTTAACATAAGACTTGGCAACAAAGGTTCCCTTTGGCCAATAAAGCGGAATGGTTGCATAATCTTCGCGAGTGATCTTGGTATCAACCTGCTTGTAGATATCTGCACGCTCTTGTTCATCATGAGAAGCACGCGCCTTATCTAAGAGAGCATCTACCTCGGGATTATTGTAGAATGACGACTTTTTAGCAGCGGTGGTGCTGTAGAAATACGTATACAGGTGATTATCTCCATCTGCATAAAGTGGATACCAACCAAGTGTTGTAATTTGAAGGTTTCCATCTGCCCAGTCTTTAGCCCAAACACCAGCATCTTCTACCTGAACATCAAGATTTACGCCTATTTTTGACCAATAGTCCTGAACGGCTACAGCTTGTTTTTGGCTTAAGCCAGCGCGAACTTTAGCGGTAAGTTTAAGATCGGTAGCACCTGCCTCTGCAAGCAAAGCTTTTGCTTTTTCGGGGTTATACTCAATCTCGCCCAAATCTTTAAGCGAACCAGGCGTTTGAGGAGCAAGCCATCCACCTGCTGCAACACCGCTTCCGCTTGCAATAGTATCAACAAGTTCTTGACGATTAATTGCCAGCGACAGAGCTTGACGAACACGCACATCTTCAAGGCCTTTGCCTTGCTTAAGGTTAAGGTTAATAAAGTGAACACCACATGATTGAAATGGATGAATGAGATCTTTAACATCGGGATCTGCCTGATATTGAGCGAGCAACGAAGGATCAAGGTCGCAATAATCGATATCACCATTTTTAAACGCAAGCATTTTAGTGTTGAGATCGTCAAAGTATTTATAGTGGATCTCATCAAGAGCAGGCTTGCCATCGTGATAGTCATCATAACGAGCAAGAACAACTTCGGTTGTTTCATCATTTGAAACAAGCTTATAACGACCAGTACCAATAAGGTTAGTACCCTGACCCCAATCTTTACCTGCCTTTTCGCATGCATCCTTGGGGAAAATATGCGCGTAAGAAATACCTAAATTAGACGGGAAAGCCGCAAAAGGAGCTTTAAGCGTAAAAGTAAAATGCGTATCATCTTGAATCTTAAAACCAGCAAGCTCTTTAGCCTTACCAGCAAGCATCTCGGCGGCACCCAAGATTGATGAATACATATACGTAGATTTAGCAGCAGTTTCAGGGGTAAACATACGCTCGAACGTATATTTAACATCCGCAGAAGTAAGCGTTGAGCCATCATGGAACTTAACGCCCGATTTAAGCGTACATGGCAAGGTAACACCGTCAGCTTCAAATTGAGGAATTGACTCAAGCAAAACAGGAACCAACTTGTTGGTTTCATCCCAACGAAGCAGTGATTCGCAAATACTATCCGAAATTGAAGCGGAAAGCGAATTGGTGCTGCGTTGCATATCAAGAGGAACCTTAGCATTGGCTAAGCCAAAACGCACAATTTTCTTCTTATCTGCACCTGCATTTTCATCAGTTGCACCACAAGCGCTCAACATCGCCGAAGCGGCGATGCCGCCCATGGAGACGGCTGATGCCTTAAGGAAATTACGACGGGTAATTTTATCCATCTTAATCCTACCTTTCCTAAAGCTTGTCGTGTATAACGTAAGCAACGAAGATGAAACGCACTGGGCGAACGAAGCGCGACGCGTGATGCCGTAATTGGCACGTGATACTTTGAAAGCAAAGCCATCTCTATTTCGTTCGTAAAGTACGCACTCTTTTTTGCTTGCGTATTACTTTGCCATGTTTTAGCAAAAGTTAAAAGACTTTTGTGAGTTTGGAAACAATCATGTAATATTTAGCCATAAAATCCCTTGTATTTCATACCTTCTACACTTTTTTGTATTTTATTTATATTTAATGCAAATTATTGCAATAAACTTCTTGTTTTTTTATTCAAAATGCGACTAAAAATACCGTATCTTAACTTACCAACAAGTTAACTTTGGTTAATTACGTATCACTTACGCTTAGGTGCTCATATGAAAGTTAAAATGCATCCGTATTTATAAAACAAATGAATAGTGAAACGCGAATCGCATAATTTAGTAGGTACTCAAGCGCGAACCGCATAATTTAGTACGTGCTCCAACGCAAACCGCATAATTTTATATGCTCAAACACGAACCACAGAATTTGACAGATGCTCAAGCATGAACCGCATATTCTATGAACACCGAGAAAGTGCTGAAACTTTTATTGGTGATACCTTTACCATGTTATTGTGGCTTTGTCTCTTAGATGCATATTTTTTAGAAAACAAATTGTGAGGCCAACATCAAAGCCGCACACAGTAGGAACGCGTCTTTGTTATGGTAGTCCACCACAGTAGGAACGTGTCTTTGTTTTGACAGATGACACACGGCAAAAACGCGGTTTTATTAAGGTAATAATTACGCGAAAGAGAATACGCATGCACGCACTTCACGCACGACTTGGAAAAAATTTTGATCTCGCACAGCGTCTTATACGCTACCAGAAAGCAATCGTAGAGAGGCCCAAAACGCTTCGCGGTTCATGGTGCAACTGGTGTTGCCCGTGTGAAAAGGACGAACATGGCAAATATGTGCAAGCATCATTTAAAGAAGTTCGCTTAGATTTGGGGTGCGGAAAAGGAAATTTTACACTTGAGGCTGCACGGCGCGAGCCCCGTGTGCTCTTTGTTGGCGTGGATATAGAGCCGTTGTGCATAGCCATTGCGGCGCAGAAGATTTGTGACGAGAAGCTTTCTAATGTGGTGGTATTTTGCGCGCATTCGAGTCTTTTGCATGAATATTTTGCTCAAGGCGAGTTGGCACGTATATACCTTAATTTTCCAACCCCGTTTCCGCGTAAAAAGCAGGCGCGTGATCGCTTGGTGTATCTTGATAATTTGTTGGTGTATCGCGATTTGCTGGCTAAAGGTGCAAAGCTGACGTTTAAAACAGACTCATATCCGCTTATGCAATTTGCCAAAACGCAATTTGTGCGCGCGGGCTATACATGTACGTGGGAATCGGACAATGCACGAGCTGATCGACCAGATGAACCTATGAGTCAATACGAAGGAAAACTAAGTGAGCAAGGTGCACGCGTGTTGGCGCGAGAATACATTGTGGGTGCGTTGCCTGCGCAGATTTCACAGGTAGAAAAATTGAGTTTGGTTGATTATCTGCCAAAGGATCTCTCGCTTATGAGTTATATCCCTCATGGTATGCAGGGAACTTTTACTAATTTGATTAATTACGAGGCAAAACACAACGGCAAGCGGCTTGATTCGCATGGGCAGCTGCTGCAATAGAATGAATGTTTGATACAAAACATCGGCTGTTGGCAATGCAACAGCCGATGCAGGTTCTAATACGTTTGCGTGCTTTTATGCGCGTTTATGCGCTTTGCGTTTTACGTGCTTTGCAAAAAATTAGCAGGCTTTTTTCTTTGAAAGCGCGCAAGCCGAAAGAGTCAAGCCCGTCATAATGAGCGGCAACGCACACGAGCTAGGATCTCCCGTTTGTGGAAGCTTTTGTACGTCAGGCTGATCAGAGCTTTGAATTTGCGACTGTGCGGCATCTTTACCTGGAGCTCCGGCAGGACCTTGGTCACCTTTGTCACCCTTATCACCCTTATCACCCTTGTCACCTTTAGGACCTACTGGACCGGCAGGGCCTTGATCTCCCTTATCGCCTTTATCACCTTTAGGGCCAGCAGGGCCTTGATCTCCCTTATCGCCTTTATCACCTTTGGGTCCAACGGCTCCTTGGTCACCTTTGTCACCCTTGTCACCCTTGTCACCTTTAGGACCTACTGGGCCTTGGTCACCCTTGGGTCCAATAGCTCCTTGGTCACCTTTGTCGCCTTTTTCTCCTTTAAGGCCAGCCAGGCTGCTCAAATCAACTTTTTTTGTATCGCCGTTCAAAAACGTCAATTGAAGATAAGGTTTTCCGCCTTCATTTATTGTTACAACATTAATAATGGGATTAGGATGACGCACGATAAACTTAAAAATAAACAGTTTACCGTTACTGCTACCACGTTGATCAGTGACGTAAAGCTTATACGTTCCGTCCTTCATCTTATCAGTAGGAATAGATATTTTATTTGCAGCTATCGTTTGGAGTGTTTTACCTACTGGTTTCTCGTTTTCTGGCAAAATCAGATACGAAATATTGGTAATGGTAAAACCACCGTTTTTGTTATTTAACTGATAACCATCAGGGTTAACCGCAACACCTTTTTCTGCTGTTTGGCAACTAAGAATACCAACGCCTTCTTCCTTAACGCCGACGCCTTCTTCAAATTTTCCTGTTACATTTATAAATTGAAATTCATCCGCAAAAGCAGGTACGGCAATAAATACAAGCGTAGAAAGCACTACCATTACAGAGAACATTTTTAAAATCGTACTGTGTATTCTTTTCATGTTTAAGCTCCTTTCATAGATTGAATACAATTACTAGCGTACTTCAATGAACATAAAAAAAAAAGCATTATTTTCAGTAATCTTTATATTTTATAAGTATTTTTTCAAATCTAGGTTAAGTGTGCATTAAAATGCCTGTTAAAAGCATATACACGGCGTTAAAACGTATTAAAGGATTACAAACTTATAAACTAATCCAAAAAAATCATTAATCAATTAAACCAACTGTATACAGATCAAAACACGCGGAATCAATATCAGTGTATACGTCTGTTACATAACCAATTCAATTGCGCTATATCTTCAACGACGAGAAAAACTCGTATTCTAATTCTTGTGATTTGATAAATTCATTATTATTCATTTTAATTGAGATAATAAAAGCTATGATTACATCATTAACGATATATTCCCCTATGTGTGTTTCAAGCCCATTATGGGAATCGTTAATATCGTTAAAAAGCCTTCCTGAAAAGATCGTAAATTCAGCATTTTCTGATAAGCAAGAATCTACATCCGATGATATGCAAACTTGTTTCACATGATTTCGTTTCGCAATGTCGCTAATTTGCAATATGCTTTTTGAAAGACCCGATTTTGATATGTTAATAATCAAATCGTCTTTTTTTAAATTACTCACGTAATTTAATAACTTTTCATTAGAAGTGGATGTATACGCATTAAAGCCTAAACGATTTAGTCTAAAATCTAAGTCAAGTGCTATAGGCATTGTATTACCCGCAGCACATATCAAAATTATTTTTGACCTAAATATTAAACTTATAAGATCTTTTATATGTTTAATATTTTGATCGCTATTGATTGTATCAATCAGCCCCTTTTTTCTATTAAGAAAAAGCTGAATGGGCTTTTCATTAAAGTCTTTAAAATCTGCAACGTTGGCATCGTTTAAATCTCTAAGCAGCAAAATCTTCATTTGATAGAAGCCTTCATAACCACAATGCTGGCACATTCTTACTACCGTTGCATCACTGACTTTAGTAAAAGATGCAATTTCTTTTACATTCATTAACGACGCTTTATGAGGATCATTTATTATAAATTCTGCTACTTTTTTCTCAGCTTTAAACAACGAGTTATACTTACTCTTAAATGTTTCAATTACATTTGCCTCTGCCAGCTTTGGTTTCATAAGCACCTCTTGTGTAATCATTCGTACCATCGATTTTACTACATAAATCCTTAATTTCAATTCGCACCGATTTAGATTATCCATTGACTTTTTTTTAATTGACTATATCATCGTATTATGTAATGATATTTCGTGGAGGGCGTAAGTGTTGTAGGTAATGTAATATTCTTTTTTTGGAGGCAATATGAGCGTTTTAGAAATATTAGACGATGATCTCATGGTAGAAAATTTACAAGCCGATTCAAAAATTGATGCACTAAGCAAAATGACAGATATTTTGTTGGAACATAATTATATCTCCGACAAAGAAGGTTTTCTCAATGATGTGCTTGAAAGAGAAAAATTGGGAACTACCGGCATAGGAGATTATGTAGCAATACCTCATGGTCAAAGTGACTATGTAAATAAAACCACCATTATGATCTCAAAATTACAGAACGAAATAGAATGGGAAACTTTAGACGGTAAAGGTGTTAAGGTGATCGTTCTATTTGTTGTAAAAAATGGCAAAAATTTTGCAGACAATCACCTGGCAATTTTATCCGAAGTTGCTTCTTATCTAGCAGATGAAACGATATTACATAAATTACTGAATGCTTCAAATAAAACTGATATTAAAAATTGTTTCGTATAAAAAACGTTGTATTAAGGAGGCTGCGATGTGATGGTTTAAGTATGTAATCAACAGTTATGTTGATTGGTTGCGCTGTGAGTGAAAACAAATTTGGATTTTGGGAGGAACTATGCTATTAAATATGAATCAACTATTAAAAGTTGCTAACGAGAAAAAGTTTGCTGTACCTGCGTTTAATATTTCATCTTTGCCAATGCTCAATGGTGTTATTAAAACGTGCGAAGAATTAAACTCACCTGTAATTCTTGAAATTCATCCCGACGAGTTGTCATATATAGGTGATAGCTTTGTAAAAACTGTACTTGATAAAGCATACAAAACAAAAATTCCAGTTGTAGTTCATTTAGACCACGGTGCAAGCTTAGCTCAGGTTGTAAGGGCAATACAGGATGGATTTACTTCGGTTATGATTGATGGAAGCCGACTCAGCTTTGAAGACAACATCGAACTTACTAAAAAAGTAGTTGACGTTGCTCATCTTGTTGATATTTCAGTTGAAGCCGAGATTGGAACAATAGGTTCTGATGCAAGTGACCAATATGGTGGATCTAGAGATATTACCTATACTGTTCCAGCTGATGCTAAGAGATTTATCGACGAAACAGGTTGTGACACTCTCGCAGTAGCAATTGGTACAGCTCATGGAGTATATCCAAAAGACTTTGTTCCTAAATTAAAATTAGACTTGCTTTCAGAAATCAAAGAATTAGTAAAAATCCCACTTGTTTTACATGGTGGTTCATCAAATCCAGACGCTGAAATCGCTGAAGCTGTAAACAGAGGTATCAATAAGATCAATATTTCCTCGGATATCAAAATGGCATTCCATCAAAAATGTAGAGAGGTTTTAGCCAGAAGCGAAAGCATTAGAGAGCCTAATGTTATATATCCAGAATGTACTGAAGCCATGTGCGAAGTTGTAAAAGATAAAGTATGTCTGTTTAAAGCTAACGATAAAGTTAAATTTTATTAATAAATAAACGGAGGGGGTAGTTTATGAAAATAGCATGTGTTTGCGCATGTACATCTGGTATTGCTCATACGTATATAGCAAGAGAAAAGTTAAAAACTGCTGCCGCTGAGCTTGGATATACGATCAATATCGAGACGCAAGGAACAATTGGAACCGAAAATAAACTTTCAGATGAAATGATAGCGGAAGCTGATGTAGTCCTGTTAGCTATTGATATTGCAATAACGGGCAAAGAAAGATTTAAAGGTAAAAAAGTGGTTACAGTTCCAACAACCTACTGCGTTAAGTCACCCAAGAAACTGTTAGAAACCATACATGCCAAAGTAAAAGATGAAACAGGTGAAAACAATGAATAACTTTTTAAATGATTTAAAAAAGCATCTTTTAACTGCAATTTCTTATATGTTACCACTTGTAGTTGCTGCAGGTTTGCTTATTGCAATTGGTAACTTAACGGGCGGTCAAGTAGTAAAAGAGTTTAGCCAGCTCACAATACCTAGTGCATTAACAACATTAGGTGTATTTGGTATGGGTTTATTGCCTTCTTTCATTGCAGGCTATACTGCTTATTCAATTGCAGATAGACCAGGTATAGCACCAGGTTTCTTAATGGGCCAAATTGCATCTTTTCTAGGTGCTGGCTTCCTTGGCGGTATCGTTGGTGGTTTAATTGCCGGTTATATGGCAAAATTCCTAATTGATAACTTGAAAGTGCCTAAATGGGCAGAAGCTTTAATGCCAATGTTAATAGTACCAACCTTAACTGCTATTGTTGCTGGTTTAATTATGTTCTTCTTAATTGGTCAGCCAATTGCCTGGATTACCTCGCAATTAACATACTTTATTAAAAATTTGGATAGGACATCTAAAGTAACATATGGTTTTGTAATTGGATTTTTGGGTTGTTTGGATTACGGTGGACCAATTAGTAAAGTACCTAATTTGATCTGTGACGGGTTATTATTGGAAGGCATTTTAGAGCCAGAAGCTATCAAAGTATTGGCAGCAATGGTTCCTCCTATAGGTGTAACTATCTCGTTGATATGGAGTAAACTTTTAAATAAGAAAATATACAACGACGTTGAGGTAGAAAACATTAAAGTTGCCTTCCCCATGGGTCTATGCATGATTTCAGAAGGCGTAATTCCTATCGCTATGAATGACCTCGTAAGAACTGTTTTTTGTACTTCCATAGGTTGCGGAATTACAGGGGCTATTAGCTTTAGCATGGATGTTGGTAGTTCGGTTCCATCCGGTGGTGTTTTTGTCATCCCTGCTATGACTAATCCTGTTATGGCATTCGTTGCATTACTTGGTGGTTCATTGGTAACTTCGATATTGCTTATAATCACCAAAAAGCGTCTTAAAAAAGGTGAAGTTTCAATAAACGAAGAAGCTTCAAATGAAGACGAGCTTAGCTTTGATAGCTTAGAAATATCTGAAGGATAAAATAGCAGAGTCTACAGCAAACCAAGCAGGCTAAGCAGACACAAGCAATAAATTATGTAATCTCCCTATCAAACACAATGTGTATCCCCTATTTATACTCATTAAGATAGGGAGATTCTTTTAAACCATATGAGGCTATGTTATGAGGTAACAATGTTTGGATCAATTGAATTTGGCGGTACAAAAATTAGATGCGCGATCTTTGATATCGATGGCAACTTATTGTCAACAAAAAATATAAAGACGGAAGATCCTCATAAGAATCTTGAAGCAATAGATCAGTTCTTTTCTAAGAGCGCGATAAAATCTGTGGGAGTAGGTGCATTTGGGCCTATTGGCGTAAATAAAGATGATCCTCAATACGGTGTCATACAAAATACGCCTAAGATACAATGGAAGAATTATAATCTACTAGAACATTTAGAAGCAATTTTGAAATGTAAAATTGGGTTAGTGACCGATGTGGGATTATCAGCCATTGGCGAATACTACATGGGCGCAGGTAAAAATTCTAGCTCATTACTGTATTTAACAATTGGCACGGGAATCGGTGGAGCTTTCATACAAAATGGCAAAATTGTAAATGGATATTCACATCCTGAAATGGGTCACATTGAAGTTAGCCGAGAAGATGATGATAACGTAGAATCTGTTTGTCCTTATCACACAAGTTGCTTAGAAGGTTTAGCAAGCGGTCCTTCCATACAAAAAAGAACAAACTTGTCAGGGGAACATACTGATATCAATGACCTTTCTTTTGAATATGCATCACGATATATTGCAAAAGCACTATACACGTACTCATTAATACTAAGACCATATAAAATTGTTTTAGGGGGAGGACTTATTAATAAAACAGGTTTTATTGAGATGATACAAAATCATTTTAATAAAATCAAAGGTGACTATATTGATATACCTGACCCTAAAAACTATATAGTTAAACCTGGACTTCAAAATGATTCAGCTCTATATGGAGGCTATTTATTAGCAAAATCCATTCTTGAACCCAATACATTGAATTAAAGGGCTATAGTTCAAGTGTAAATAAGTTATTCTGTCGTATAGGGATAGGAAACGCTGTGTTGTAGTTCTGACGACACCACAGCGTTTCCATATGTATTGTGATTGCAAACTTCTAAAAACAAGACATCGATAACGCTGGTTTAAGGCAAACTATTGATAGTCTTTCTATAAAAAAGTCCCCTCAATGGTCCGCAGGCTAAAGCCTTAAGCGCAGAGGGGCACTGTCAATACATATTTTATCGTAATTATTGTAATTTTAAACAGAATTTTAGGGCATTTGATACTATTCGTTTACCTGCAATTCGATGCTTATAAGCTCATAAATTATGGTTCAAATATTGGATCAATTTTACAAAGCTATTCTCATACATACCAAAAAAGTGCCACACAATACTGTCTACGGGAAACGTACCGATATTGGGCAATCGTAACTTAGGGCGTTCTTAAACTTTGGACAATCGTACTTTCATGCCAAGGGCAAAACAAAAGACAACCTTGGCTTGATGTCTTGTCCTCAAACAATGTTGAGAATAAGCATCAGTTAAGAACCAAGGTTGTCTTACCTAACAATTACAAAGCAAAGACCGTGCGTAGCAGCGCTTTTTATGAACTCCAGCGCACCAAGCTTAATGCTTTTTCTTGCGTAGCGTTGCAAATCCTAAAAGCGATAAACCAAGCGACGAAAGCAACGAGCCAAATGAACCCGCATCACCCGTCTTAGGCGTTTGCTTCATGTGTTTTGGTTGCGACAACGCTGATGCGTCCGTGACGGCATTGGTGCCTGCGTTGGCATCGCTGTTCGTACCTGCATTAGTGCCGGTATTGTCGCCTGAGTTATCACTCTCGTGATTATCCGTATCTGGAGCTACAGGCTTAGCTGGTATAAGTTCAGACCACGACATAGATGTATGAGTCTGTGGGTTGGTTAATTCGCCAGTATCTGGATTAACCGTATACGTAGTGGTAATAGTCTTATTACCATCATGCGTAACTTGTTTATTACCTACCTTTGTTAGGCCATCCTTGGCATCGGTGATTTCTACCTTCTCGCTTGGTACCCATACGCCGTTAACAAAGCTGCCTGTATGAGTAATAACTTTAAGCCCTTCAACAGGATCGCTAATCTTCTTTTGTGTGTTGTAAGGAAGCGTATCATCTGCCTCGTACTTCATCTTGCCTGGCAAGACTTCTGCTTCTTGCGTATCCATTACCGCAGGCGCTGAGCTGTCGTGTTGCGGCTCAGGTGTTGGGGGCTCAGGTGTAGGCGGTTCAGGCGTTGGAGTTGGTGTAAGATCTTCCTTCGTTCCTACTAAAACTACCTCATCAACTGCATCAATGTGTTTACCTCGTACCGATTCGACATTCTCAGTCAAGCCTTTTACGGGATCAACAACATACGTGGTAGTAACAACGTCACTACCATTTTTACCTTGTGTTTGAACTTTTCTCTCGCCCTTCTTTAAGGAAGCGTCATTTTTTTCAATCGTCTTAAACTTAATCTCAGTTGTCTTGGTATCAACGTTTCCGACCTTAACAACCTTATCTGTGGCGGCTTTTGTTGTTTTGCTTTCGGTTGACTGAATAGTTTTTGTCACTCCTGTGTCAGCATCTACTACATAGATAGTTGTCGTGGTCTTTGTACCTTTGGTGCCTTCAGTCGTCTGCTCTTTCTTGTAATCAAGTTTGCTGTCGGCCTGATAAACCGTAGCTGGTTGAATATCCTCAGTCTCAACTTTCTTATTGCCAACCTTAGTTACACCGTTTACAGCTGCTTTGGTTTCAACTTTCGGCTCGCCTTCGACCCACTTGCCGTTTTCCACCCTACCTGTTGGAGTAGTGGTCTTCTCTCCGTCTTTTGGATCACTTACTTTCTGAGTTTGGCCGTAGGGCAATGAGTCATCGGCCGTATAAGTCATTTTCGCTTTTAAAACTTCCGTAACTGATGCTCCGCCTGCAATATCGGTCCACGGGCGCGAGGTTACCACCGTCGGATCACTTAAAGTGCCGTCGTCCGGATTAACTTTGTAAATCTTAGTTGTGGTTGAGCCGTCGTTGTTTTGAATAACTTCTTTGTTGCCAACTTGTATAACCTCATTAACAGGTTTGGTGCACGAACCCTTTTTCGCTTCAACTTCCGTCGTTAAGCCGGTCGCAGCATCTACCTTGTAAGTCAACGTGACTTCTTCTTTACCGTTTTTACCAGCGGTTTTAGTTTCCTGTTTTTGGTAAGTAAGATCTGGATTTCCCACATAGGTTTTCTTGAAAGCAATGTCGCTTGTCTTTTTCTCCACGTTGCCGACTTTAATGATTTTGTCCTTGGCCTTGACAGTATCTACAGTCGGTGTACCGTCAATATTGCTTGTAAGACCATCATTCTCATCAACCTTGTAAATAGTTGTCGTGGTCTTCGTGCCCTTGGTGCCTTCTGTTGTTTGCTGCTGGTTATAATCAAGTGTGCTATCAGCCTCATAGACGGTACCAGGCTGAATATCTTCAGTCTTTACTTCCTTATTACCAACGCCAATCACATGATCAGTAGGATTGGTTGTCGTTTCTTCCTTTGTGCTTTCAACGTCTGCGGTAAGACCGGAAGTTTTATTCACTTTATACGTGGTAGTAACAGTTTTAGATCCGTTCTGACCAGTAGTCTTATCTTTTTGCGCTTTGTAAGTAAGCGTACCATCCGCAACATAGCGAGTCTTAAACGCAACGTCCTTCTTTTCCTTTTTAACGTTACCGACTTTGATGACTTTGTCCTTAGCGGCTTTGGTCTCAACTTTCGGCTCGCCTTCTACTTTATCTGTAAGTCCGGTATCAGAATTGACTTCATAGATGGTCGTCGTGGTTTTCGTGCCCTTGGTGCCTTCTGTCGGCTGCTCCTGCTTGTAAGTAAGCGAGCTGTCGGCCTCATACGTTGTACCAGGCTGAATATCTTCAGTCGTAACCTGCTTATTACCAACGCGTGCTTTGCCGTTGACGACTTTCGTTATTTCTTTATAAGAAGTGGCATCTGGATCCCAAGTGCCGTCTTTCATTGCACCAGTGATGGTTTGCTTTTTACCGTCTTGAGGTTGGGTGTCATATTCGACTGTCTTGTATTCCAAGTTTGGATCAGCTGTGTATGTTGTCTTAGCTTTTATTGTTTCCTCTTTTACAAGCCCCAGGTAGTAATCCTGGAAAAGTTCAATCGGTGACTTAGCGTTTTTAAGATCGTGAACCGGTACAGGAATTACATTCTCAGGCAAGTTAAGCGTAGGATTTTGATCGCGCAAGTCCTTTACAGCCTGTTTAATAGCATCATCAATCTGCGGCCTAACAACTTTCATGGGGTCGTTGGAAGCAGCTTTGTTTACATCAGGCTTGCCGGCATCGTCGATGCGCGAATCGTAAACAGCTGGCAACTCAAGCTCTACTGACTTTTCGGTATCCTTATCCTTATAAATAACTTTGACTTTTTTGTAGAACTTGTACTTTGCAGTCTTATTCTTTTCAAGAATCGTCGGGTTGTCGGTGATCAGCAAATGCCAGCTTGGACCGGTGTATTTCTTTGCAGAAGCATCCCAATGTGTGAGAATTGAACTTGTGCTATTCATCAAGTTTTGAATTGGATTAACCGCTCCATTCGGATCCACAAGCGTCCAATTATTAGCTACAAGCACACCGCGGAAAGAATTGAACATGTTGGTAACATCTGCAGTATTCTTAAACTTTTTATTGCTAAAATCGAGCACAAAACTGTCGTTTTCGTTGCCGACGCCCGAGAACATCAAATTAAGCTTATCTGCACCAGATACATCCCACTTGGAAAGATCAAGCTTGCCTTCAAGCTGACTTGCCAAGTTAAACATCTTTTCCATGCTCTCTACTTTAGATGTATCCCAGTTCTCTATGCCCTTAATATAGTTCAGGTGATCGGCAGCCTTACGATAATTTTGCATAAAGAACGCTGCTAAATTTTTGGCAAACTTAATATTCAGATTATCCGTAATATTAATGGTTTTGACGGATGTTTGAAAGAACAATGTATCGTTTGAAACACCTGGATTCGTAGAATCGTAAATATACACACGCTTATCGAAGCGCACTGGGGCGTAGTCATGAGCTTCGTCCTTAAAGTCGAGTACATGATTTATTGCCGTAAAGTCGCCTTTTTTATTCTCAAGCGAATAGGAAATAACGCCCTCACTCGCCCCGTTCTTAGGGCGAATAACAAACTCTTGCTTGTCTTGATCAAAAAAGGCCTCGCAGCCCTCCATCTGCTCAGCTTCTTCTTTGGTTAAGCTTGTGCGCACAGGCGGAAGCTGAGCATCGGGTGCCTGATTTGATCCCGTAGCAGATGATGAGGTAGTAACTGTAGTACTTTGAGCATACGCTGGCGTAGAAACAGCTGTTGCAAGACCTACCGTGGTTGCGCACATACCAACACTTAAAATAACAGGTAGAACAGCATTGGATTTTTTATTCTTTTGAGACATAAATTCTCCTATACGGTCTGTGTATATCGGAGTATATAGAGAATTATCATGTCTTATAAAGTAGGATTTAATATACAGTATATATTGAATATAAACTGCCAATGATCTAGAATGAGCCTAAAAGAAAGTTGAGCATCATAGAGATTATCTTGCCAAGATAGAAGTGTATATTAAATCCTACGTTATAATACAAAAGAGTAAATTTTTACGTCAACGTCGTCGGAAGCGCGTGCTATGACACGTCAACACTGTCGGAACAACTGCGTCCCAACACAAAGCGTGCGTATTCCAGCACAAAACTCGTCCGTCGATTATGCGTAATTTAGAAAGAAGATGTTTTAATGCAAACTGATACGTACAAAACAGCAGCTGTACAAACTGTAAAACTAGCAAGCGGATACACCATGCCCATGCTTGGTTTAGGTACGTATAAAGCGCACAACACCATTGATCTTATGCTTAAAGCACTCGACCTTGGTTATCGCGCGCTTGATACGGCATGGATGTACCAAAACGAAGCAGAAGTGGGTCAAGCAATTGCTCATACCGATGTAAGGCGTGAGGATCTTTTTGTTGCAACTAAAATATGGCCTAACTATTACGGCGAAGAGCTTGCAAAGCGCTCCATTGATCGATCTCTTAAGGATCTGCAGGTAGATTACCTTGATATGATGTATCTGCATTGGTGGGGTAAAAAAGCTTTGGAAACGTGGCGCGTGCTGGAAGACTACCACGATCAGGGCATCATCAAAAGCATTAGCGTAAGCAATTTTAATGAAGCAATGCTCGACGATTTTATGCAGCATGCGCGCATTATGCCAAGTTGTGACCAAATTGAAATTCATCCGTTATGGCCCGAAGAAAAGCTGATAACCTACCTGCATGCGCACAATATTCAGCCGGTTGCATATTGTCCAATTGCGCGCGCAAAAGCCGAAGTTATGCAAAGCGATATCGTTCAAAGTTGCGCTCAAAAGTATCACAAAACTCCGGTACAAGTGGTGCTGCGTTGGCAAATTGATCGCGGCGTTGCAGTGATTCCTAAAACCGTGCACGAGGAGCGCCTGCCCGAGAATTTAAGTGTCTTTGATTTTAAGCTCACCGAAGACGAGGTCAAAGGCATTACTTCACTTGGAAGAGAGGATGGAAAAATATCTCATCCAATGACCGATGAAGACTGGCTTGCGAAGTGCGTGAATACGCCCTTATAGCGTTGTTATAGCATTGCAAGTTAGGGAGCACACAACCAATAACGCACACGAGAAATAAATTAGCACACTAAAAAACTCCGTATCCGCTTTGTCGGGTACGGAGTTTATTGTTTTATATGCGCGCGGACGCGAACTCATAACATCAAGCATGTATAAATTGGACTAGGAAAAAAGCACTCTAGCCTGCTTAGTATGTCTATTACGCCAAATGATGCTCAATTTTGCGCGTAAACGCCCAAAAAAGAACAAACGCACCCAGCACGATAAGTGGCAGCGAAAGACATTGTCCCATCGTAAGCCAATCAGTTCCGCATAGGTATCCAAGCTGCGCATCGGGCAGGCGCACAAACTCGATCAAAAAGCGAAATGCGCCATACATCACCAGAAAAATACCGATAAACTCCCCTTCATACCTGCGCTTCTTTGAGTGTGCCAGCGTAAACAGCACGGTAAAGATAACCAAGCCTTCAAGCACAGCCTCGTACAACTGTGAAGGATGACGATACACAAATCCGCCGCCAGTATGAGCAAACATAACTCCCCAGGGAAGATCGCAAGCCTTTCCCCATAATTCACCGTTAATGAAGTTAGCGCAACGGCCAAAAAAGAGACCCAGGCAGGTACCAATAACAGCCAAATCGCACACGGTTACAAATGAAATGTTATATACAAAGCGGCACATAATATATCCAGCAATAAGCGCGCCCACAAGTCCACCGTGAAAACTCATGCCGCCTTGATTGAGAAAAAACACCTCAAGCGGATGTTCGCTGTAATATGAAAAGCCATAAAACAGCACGTACACTAAACGAGCACCCACAATAACGCCGATGATGCTTGCGTTTACCAGCCCCATTACGCGATCAATACCCAAAGGAATCTTCCACGCTTGCGACGTTTTATACATCACAATACCAGCAGAAATAAAACCTGCAATATAGGCAAGCGCGTACCATCTGATAATAAAAGGGCCTATTTGCAAAGCAATGGGATTAAGCGTTTGGTAAAAATCATTCAGCCACATAGCATCTACCACATCATCGAAGGTTCAACTTTAACAACACCAGGAACATGCTCTTTTAAAATACGCTCTACACCTTCGCTCATGTCGTAAGCAGACATCGGACACCCTGCGCACGCGCCAACCATATCAAGCGTTACTACGCCATCATCTGACACGTTAACGAGCACAATATCACCACCATCAGCCTGCAGACTTTCTCGAATGACATCAAGCGTTGCTTCAAGGATTTCGCGATTAATAGGAACATGAGCCGGCTTTTCGCTGGACGTTTCATGCGCTTGAAAATTATCAAGCTCATGCTGCGCCTCAGGCGAAATATCAGGAGATGAACCTGCGGTAGCCGCTTGGGTATCCGCGGCAGCTTGGGTATCTGTAGTGTGCTCAGAAGCATCATCTTTAACGTCGGCATCACATGCGCGTGCAGCGGCTTCATCTGCCGCAAGTGCACGAGTGCGCGCAGCAGCATCCGCAGCTACGTTATACTCGTTATCTGAAGATTGCTCTAAATCTTTGAAATCATCGCTATTAAAGCCTTCCGTATACGACGAAAATTGTGAATCGTATGTTTCTTCCACGACCGTACCCCTATCACCTATTTTGAACTTGTGTACTTTAATAAGGTTTCAACACGCACGTACCGATAGCGCACATCTACAAAACCCAAGCTCTGTCACATGGTACATACGTATTGTTATATCTTTGTCTACCCTACTTCTTCTATCCTACTTCGTCAAAAAGTCTGCCTGCCGAAAAACCAACCATGCGCGGCTTTGGCTGTTTATGATTATACCCAGCAAGAACGGCATGTTGTACATGATGGATGTATTGTACAATTTGTTCAGTTGACAAAAGCGTGCAATCCACCATAAACATATTCATGCCTGCTTCCATAAGTGCTGGAATATGGGGCGTTGCGTCAAGCGGATGCGCCGAATACAGCCTACTTCTTCCTTCTAAATCAACGGTAAAGGCATGTTTATCGCCACGTTCAGACTCAAGCCACATGCGCCTTTGGCGCAGCCTGCACTTAAGACAATTATGAATACACTGGTTTGCCGCTTGCAAAATGCAGTGTTCAGTTGTCATCGTACGAGGCCTTCCTAATACAAGCATACCTGTACACAAAGGTGAGGCATTACTTAACCCAATAAGCTCGCGCAAGCTTAATTCAGGCGAAAACCATATGGTACTTGCACCGTATCGCGCAAGTGCCTCAATAGTTGAGGTGTTAAAAACCGGCACACAGGGTCTAATTTCGCTTATTGCACCGCTTTGATGAGCAAGCAAAAGCTCGGACATATTTCCCACCGCACAAGACTTATCGCGCTGTACAAACAAATCGTTGCGCACGTGATCGCGTTCGCGACAAACCTCGTCTAACAAAGGAATGGGAACGTGGTGAGCAGGCCATGCTTGATGATGATGTTTTGCGTACAAAAGCGTATCAACAGTTGCATAAAGCCTGGTTGCACCAGCTTTAATTGCGGTAAATGCAGCTTCTACCGAAGGCACCAGCGCACAGATAGCCGCTCCATAAAAGAGCTGCGAAGACAATTGCTCATGGACGCGGCTATCACGCATACCCAAGAGCAAATTTTTCTGACGTCCATACGCTAGCTCAGTTGCAACTGTGTCCATAGTGGGTTTTTGAGCAAACGGTAACCCCTTGCGCATACAACGAAGCGCCTCAGTGCGCGCACGTTGTGACGTGGGCTCCAATAAAGTATGTTGAAGATCCTCAAGTACCTGTTGGCGCAGATGATGAAGCGTTGAGAACGCCATGCCAAGTCCTTCGTCCATATCAATAGAAAAGGATTCTACCTCAAAAGGAGAAGTTCCCACACGTCCTACATGCGCAATAATATCTTCTTTAGTAAGCGGACGTGTTTTTGCCACCTGCGGCGGATCGCCTGCAAGCGTGGCCGCAGCGCGACCATCTGCGGTTTGAGCGGTGATGATAAATTTTTCGTTCAGGTGTGCATATATAGAAAACACAACAGGCACACGACGCACAAGTACATGACGAGCAGCTTTATCGGCTATATCCATCAATTCCTGAGAACGTATCATACGAACAGGACAGCCCTGCGGAAGAGGACGCGCGGTTTGACAGATAATTGTATCGCCAGCTTGTGCATCATGAGTAACACGCGAGGTTAAAAAGTCGCTGTGACCGTCTTCACGCAATTCTAATAAATCGTCTTTACGAACTTCACAAGACAATAACACCGTAATTTCTGCCGTTGGCTTATAACGAAAACGGCCTGGTTTATCGGGACGAGGACGCTTAAAAACGCCTAAATCGCGAGATGAAACAACGCTTCCAACCAACTGACCTCGATTATTTGAGCGATCAAAGCTCATCATTTCATTTCCCGAAGTTCCATCCAAATACGCATGAGTAAAACCGCGGTTAAAACTTCGTTGCAGCAAGTTGTGAATGGTTTGTTCTTCTTCGGGGCTTAGATCTCTGTGTTCCAAAAGTGCTTGCATGCGCAGACGATACGCACGAACAACGGCATAAACATACGCAGGACTTTTCATTCTCCCCTCAATTTTAAGGGAGAAAACTCCTGCTTGAGCCATATCCTGTAATTTATCTTGGACGCAATAATCTTTGGGACAAAGAAGATGATCGTTTTTCTTGATTGTGTACACATGACCTTCGTCGTCGTACATACGATAATGTAATCTACACGGCTGAGCACAAAGCCCACGGTTTGCAGAACGATCGCCGTTAAGTGAGCTGAGCATACACAAACCCGAATAACAAAAACATAAGGCACCGTGCCCAAAACATTCCAAATCAACGCCCTCTTTTGAGAGTTTGGCCAATTCGGGCAAACTAAGCTCGCGCGAAAGCGTAACGCGTTGGGCACCACACGCGCGACAAAATGCAATACCACGGCAATCATGTATGTTTGACTGAGTAGAAATATGACACTCGATATGCGGAAAGCGCCTGCGGACTTCAAACAAAACGCCCCAGTCCTGAATAATAAAAGCATCGGCACCAAGTGTCCAGGCACGTTCAACCAAAGCTAATACGCGCGGAATCTCCTCGGTTCGCATTTCGATGTTAATAGGCACGTACACATGCACGCCTAAAATATGCGCGTCTTTACACGCCTGCTGAAAATCTTCATCCGAAAAATTATCCGCACTACGGCGCGCGTTAAAATCGCAACCAAGTGCGCAATATATAGCATCAGCTCCTGCATATAGAGCCGCATAAAAAGCAGCGGGACTTCCTGCAGGAGCTAAAAGTTCTAAAGGAAACTTAGCTTGTGAGCTGCGAGGTGAACAAACGTGCAACGAAACCCTTTCTTATACGCAACGTGTAAATCTCATGCAACTATACCCAACTGGCACGTTAACTGTCACGGTTATGCGCATTATTTGATTCCCAGATAATTTTTCCAAAACTCAACGGAAGTCATTTCTGGCATAGCTTCTTGATAAGCACGCTCAAGCTGATCTTTGTGATCATTATAAAACTTCATATCACGCTTAAACCTATGGTACAACTCACGAAAAGCATGGGCGTCACGGGTACGAATAGTTCCCGATCCATTAAGACCATTGATGACCAAAAGCGTTTTGCGCTGAGAAATAATACCTGATTGATATGTCCACCCTGCGGCATCAATAATGACAGGCTCGGGATTTGTATGTGCCAACCAAGTAAAACGATGCCCATTAAACGTGATAAGGTCTATCAACTTTTGTTTAAGAGAACGCGCAACATCGTACCCATTGCCAACAG
Source organism: Fannyhessea sp. C0108B2 (assembly GCF_056583915.1). Taxonomy (NCBI): domain Bacteria; kingdom Bacillati; phylum Actinomycetota; class Coriobacteriia; order Coriobacteriales; family Atopobiaceae; genus Fannyhessea; species Fannyhessea sp. C0108B2. The sequence continues at coordinate 76,857 of NZ_JBWPJQ010000007.1, forward strand.
GCGCAACATATGAAGATCCATACACATCAGAAAGCGTATAGTTAAGTTTACTTTTAAGCTGCGCTTTAAACTCGTCAGCTGGCAGCAAGTGCTCGGCTACTTTATGCGCATGCATAAAGCGCTCCTCTACGGTACCAGGTTTCATAATATAACTTGGACCTTTAAGAAAATCTTCAAAGCCTTCAAGTGCTAAACGTGCATCTTCATAATTAAATTTTCTAAGATCCAAACCAAAGGCAAGATCTCTAAAACGGACAAGTAACGAATTCCTAGAAGCAATATGAGTTGTACACTGCGTAATAAAGGAATTTCGAGTAGTTTGATAGCGCTCTACTGCTGCATTATATTTTGCATTGAAACCCAAGTGCCAAACAGCAATACCATTCATACTGATAAACTTTGGACGAACACGCAAAGAATATTCAATATCGTCAAATCGAACAAACAGTGGCAACGGCAAACCAAAACGCTTGATGGTAGACGCAGGAATTACACAGTACCACCAACCAGCATAACAATGATTGTTATCAGCAATCTGCTTAATTTCTTCGTGCGAACAAGCCACATCATTGCGCACAATGTTTTGGAAGTAAGCCATAGAACCTGGAACCTTAAGAGGAAGACATTGGCCAACTTCGGTCATGTGACCCAGATCTTCCCAACGGGTGTCCATAGCATCCAAGCACATCATGGCACCGCTGATAAATGCTTCACGATAGTCATCGCGTACCAGAGAAAGGACTGCATACGTACGCATAATGCTTTCGGGACACACACTTACATCATCATCCATAAGCAGTACATGCGTTGCCGGCTTTTCTTGGCGCAGCGCCTCGATCATACCGCGTGCATATCCACCTGAGCCACCTGCATTGGGATTGGGGTGAAGCTCAATACCTGCGGATTCAACATCGCTTGCTTTAAGCGTACGCCCGTTATCAACAATGTGCATAGAAAAATGCTTGGCGATGGGCTCTGACGAAGCCAGAATATAATCACGCACCATTTGTGCATTCTTTATAATAAAAGATTCTTTTTTGAACGTTGTTGTACATAAAGCCAGCTCAGGAGTACAAATATGCTCGGTCGCAACCGATGTATAGTAATAGCAGTTGCGAATCATTGCATCAGAAGTTGTTGTTATTTTAAATCCGCATATAACTACATCTGCATCGAGCTCATAGGCAATGTCTTGCGTCTGCCATTCATCAGCTGCACTGCCAATTTCATAAGATGTCTGGTACGTTTGAGGTTGCTCGTCATAAGCTTTTGCGTAGGTAAGCTCTATCTTAGCAGGGGCGCCCTTGTATTCTACGTGCAAGAAAAATTGCTGAGCATAGGTATAGGTAGCCCACTTTTGTACAGAGCATGCGTTCATAAACGATGTAAAGTCATATGTTGCACCACCCAACAGTTTTGCTTGATACATGTCAACAGACTGCAAGGATGCCGCTGAGAAATAGTAAAGCGTTGGGAACTGATAAAAACGCTGAGAATTTTCGAATATAACGTGTGCGAGCGTAAAATTCTGCATAAAATCTTCCAATCAACAATCAACAATCTATATTCAATAACAAAGTTATTTGAGCTTTGCCCAGCTACGTTTACCAAATTGTAAAACTGTACCAGCGTGTAAGCGTTCATGAGAAATGTTATACAACTTAGGTGCAACCGCTTCTCCATCGATCTTTACACCGCCACCATCAATACGCCTACGTGCTTCGCTTGCCGTAGGCGCAAGATTGCAATCAACCATAAGTTTTGCTAAATACACCGTTCCATCGTCATTAACCTCTACAATAGAGGTAGAAAACTCAGGAATATCGTCTGGAATCTCGTGATGCTTAAACTGAGCGTCAAACTGCTTTTGTGCAGCTAACCCTGCTCCTTCTCCGTGATAAAGCGTTACGATATTTACGGCCAAAGCACGCTTTAACGCATATGGATCGGCTGTTTTATTCTTAAACTGCTCATCAACGGCATCAATTTCTTCCAAAGAAAATGTTGAGCATAAACGATAGTACGATGCAATAAGTTCATCGGGGATGGACATAAGCTTGCCAAACATATCGTCTGCTGCATCGGTAAGTCCAACATAATTACCATAGCTTTTAGACATCTTTTTAGTGCCATCGGTACCAACCAACAGCGGCATGGTAAGCGCTATTTGCGGCTCCATACCCTCGGCACGCATAAGATCTCTACCTGCCAAAAGGTTGAAAATTTGATCATTACCGCCCATTTCTACATCGGCATGAACAACAACCGAATCATATGCTTGCAAAACAGGATAAATGAACTCGTGCAAAGAAATTGACTGGTTATTGGTATAACGATTGTGAAAATCTTCGCGCTCTAATATACGAGCTACGTTGAACTTGCTCATAAGTCCAAGCATTCTGCTGAGGTCTAAAGGCTTAAGCCAGTCACCATTATGAACAATTTTTGTCTTTTGAGGATCAAGGATCTTCATAGCTTGTTCAACATAGGTAGCTGCGTTTTTCTCAACTTCGGCTTCGGTAAGAGGAGGACGCGTGGAATCTCTACCCGAAGGATCACCAATAAGAGCCGTACCATTTCCAATGATAAGAACCACGTTATGGCCTAAATCTTGAAACTGGCGCATTTTGCGCAAGGGCACAGCATGGCCTAAATGAAGATCGGGTGATGTAGGATCTACACCCAGTTTAACGGTTAAAGGTTCTTGACGACTGAGTTTTGCCTTAAGCTCATCAACGGGAACAATTTGCATAGTACCCGAAGTAATAACCTTAAGCTGTTCTTCTACTGACACCAACGCTCTGTCCTCCAAATATACGTTGAACAACCTATCATCTGCGCAAACCGATTATGAAGCTTACGTAGTGCCTTGTATGTGTTTGTTTAACAAAACACAATTCAAGCAATTCACTACACTGTACCATGTTTTATATGTGTAAAACACATGGCATAAGAAAAACTATATAGTACACATGTTCGTAAACTATTTGTTATTCTTTGTAAAGACGCAAGAATGAGTTAATTTAAGTCGAATATCAATTATAATATGTTGTATTACTGACTCTGTAAGGAGGATACATGGGCGTAAGAACCCGTAGAGCACGACAACACAGTAAAACACATGCAGTTAAATTTGGAATAGCCGGTGCCTTTGGATTTATGGCATTATTGGGCCTTGCACTTGCATTTTCCTTAAGCTCTCTTATTTCTTCATGGCTTCAAGACCTGCCCGATTACACCTCAGCAGATGCATATGTCGTAGGAGAACCTACTACCGTTTACGCAGCAGACCATTCGGTGATTGCAGAATTTTACCTGCAAAACAGACGAAGCGTTTCTGAAGATCAAATTTCTCCTTACGTGCTCAAAGCTATTGTAGATACCGAAGACAGCCGCTTTTACAAGCACAACGGCGTTGACCCCCAAGGTATTATTCGTGCTGTTGTAAAAACCGCACGCGGAGGATCTGAAGGTGCATCTACCATCACTCAGCAGCTTGTTCGTAACACCGTTTTATCAAAAGAGCAGTTTGAGCAAACTATTCGTCGTAAAGTTCGCGAGGCTTACATTTCCATTCAGATGGAAAAAATGTATACCAAAGATCAAATTCTTAACATGTATTTAAATACCATCTATTTTGGTCATGGTGCTTATGGTATTCAAGCTGCCGCTATTACATACTTCAACAAAAATGCCAAAGATTTAACGCTTGCTGAAAGCGCAACACTTGCAGGATTGCCGCAAGCGCCATCATCATACGATCCACTTGTTAATCCTGATAATGCCGTTACTCGTAGAAATATCGTATTACAACGTATGCTTACCTCGGGCGATATTACACAGGACGAATACGATGCAGCAATAGCCGAATCATTGCAGGTAAACCCTGGTAAATTTAGTGCCAATAAAGGACGTTATCCCTATTTTGCAGATTATATTAAACAACTTTTGCTTGCCGATTTTGATAAAAATACAGTTATGCAAGGTGGTCTAAAGGTTTATACAACACTTGACCCCGTTATTCAGGATAAGGCACAACAAGTAACATCAAGAAGGCTTAAGCTCATTGGTAATAAACGTCTAGAAGCAGCTTTAGTAGCTGTTGAGCCGCAAACTGGCTACATTAAGGCTATGATCGGCGGTAAAGACTATAGTAGTAATCAATTTAACCTGGCAACACAAGCGTATCGCCAAACTGGTTCTTCATTTAAAACGTTTACGCTTGCCTGCGCTATTAACAATGGCATGAGTCCACAAACACGCGTTAACTGTAATTCACCTATTCAGGTAACTCCTTTGTGGACGCTTGGTAACTTTGGTAACCAAAGTTTTGGAACAATTAGCGTGCAACAAGCGTTTGCAGTGTCTTCAAACACTGGTTTTGTACAGATTGCACAAACGCTGGGCAACAGCAATGTTGCAGAAATGGCTCATAACCTGGGTATTCATGCAAAGCTCGACGCATACGATTCTATGACGCTTGGTGTAGACGGTGTTCCCGTTGTCCAAATGGCAGAAGCATATGCAACCATTGCGGCTGGAGGTCAGCATCGCGATGCTATCGCAATTACTAAGATCGAAGACCGAAATGGCAATACGGTGTACGAGCACAAAGACGCGCCAAGCCAAGTTATTTCGGCCGAAGTTGCGCGCGCAACCATTGATGTTATGAAAGGCGTTTGTAAAGGCGGAGGAACCGCAGGTCAGCTGGCTCGAACTGTAAGAATCAAACAGCCTATTGCTGGTAAAACAGGAACTTCTCAGGAATGTCGTGACTTGTGGTTCTGCGGCATTACGCCCAATTTATCGGTTGCTATCTGGTTTGGATATATCGAAGAGGTACCTGTACGTGTTGGCGGTGGCTTAGGTCACCCCTACAACACCGCTGTTCCTTTATTCGGTGATTTTATTAATGCAGCACTTGGTGATGCCGGCGCGGCCGATTTCCCAGCTGCAAACGGAACCATTGACTTTAAGCCCAACAATTCGTGGACCTTTAAGTTTACCTCTGACAACGCCAATACAGGTGAAACCGATACCCTTGAGACTCTCGAGGAAGAACAAAAACAGGAGACGATAAATCCTGAGCAACCCAATCGTCGTGACAATCATAATCAAACCACGACGCCTTCTCAGCCAAATAATCAAAACCCCAATCAACCTAACGGAGGAAATCCAGGACAGCCAAATCAAAATAATCCTGGTGGAACTAATCCAGGTGGTACGCCTAACAGAACAAACCCAGGAGGTAAAAACCCTGGCAAGCCTGATAACAAACAACCGCCCGCGCGACGGTAGGCATCGTGGATTGTTCATGGTTACCGCTTGAACGCTGCTTGCACACTTGCATGGCGTTTACATGCTTGACGTCTGCATGCTCGCATAGCCGCCGCTTAAACGCTGCTTGTACACTTTTATGCAGCTCATACGTAGGTTTGCACACATAAAATATCCCCTCACGTATCAAATTTATCTGCACGTGAGGGGATACATTTTTAAACGCCTGCACAGTGTTTGTACAGGCGTTTAAATGTTCAAAGGTAAATTTACGCTTCACCACAAATTGCGAGCGAAGCAGACGCACCAATACGCGACGCACCTGCTTCTATCATGGCACGCGCTTCTTGAGATGTATGAATACCACCAGCCGCTTTTACGCCAAGCGCTGAGCCAACCGTTTTCCTCATCAGTTTGACATCCTCAACTCGCGCACCATACGCAGAAAAACCAGTGCTTGTTTTAACAAAAGCAGCACCTGCATTACGTGCACATATACAACCCTGTACAATTTCATCTGCTGTCAAAAGGCAGCACTCCAAAATAACTTTAACGGGTAATTGTGCAGCGTCTACCACCGCTTTAATATCTGCTGTGCATGCATCATAGTCTTTATCTTTAAGTAAACCAATATTAATAACCATATCAATTTCGGTTGCACCATTATGCGCAGCTTCGCGAGCTTCGTATGCTTTTGCTTGAGAAGTCATAGCACCCAAAGGAAAACCAATGCAGGCGCTTATACCAACATTACTCCCCTGCAAGAGCTGTGCTGCACATGAGACCCAGCAGCCGTTAATTGCAACTGTTTTAAACGAATGGCTTACTGCTTCGTTGCATAAACGTTCAATATCATGCCTTGTAGCATGAGGAGCCAAACATGTGTGATCAATATACTGATTAAGTTCCATACCGCTTTGTGCTACCTTTCTTGTAAAAGACTGATCAACGCTCTAAAATCAGCTCACATACCAATACGCACTATACGCACGTAAACGCCTAGATCACTAGGTCATGCAACGCGCTAAGCGCTAAGCACCAAACACTACGACGCCGCACTTACCGCGTACAGTTTACAAATTTGATCGGTAATTTTGCTTTGCTCCCACGTAGCATCTGTAGCCGTTTTGCTTGCAGGATCATACAAAGACACCGTACCATTCTTATTAACACGCGCAACAACAGCCCAATGCTGATATGGCGAGGTAAAGCCCTCTTTTAAGCACACAAGCGCAAGCTTTTTTTCACCATCGCACGAAAGCTTTAAATTATCCGCTGAAACCGTATAGTCCTTAATGGATAAACCGGCATCTTTTGCATGTTGTACAAAGAATTCGCCTTGCGTGCCACAGGTATCATCTGCATAATCTTTTGCCTGTTCGGCAAAATCGGCTGGCGTTTGATTTGCATCGCCTAAAAGCATGGTGCGAATCATAAACCACGACACCAAACCAGAACCATCGGTAGCAATAGTTCCCTGCCCATAGGCCGTATTACCCCATAAGCTATCCCACGTGTAATATGCAGTCATGCTTCCTTTTTGCGGCGTAATCTCGGATGCAGACACACTTTTACTACTATCAAGAATGCTTCTCACAAACGGCGCGGCGCTTTGCTCGCGAATTGCAAGCTCGGGTAAACGCTCGTCACTATATTCATGCGCGTGCGCTGCAATCCAGGTAATGTCATCAGCATAGTCAAGCACGGGCGTAAACTGATTGGTAAGATTTTCCGAGGTACTAGCCTCAACGCGAGAATCAATTTCGTTGGTCTGAACAACTGGAGTCTCTTCATGAGAACATCCGTGTATGCATCCGCTTACGCAGTTGGCAAGACACAGCAGCAAAACAACGCAAATAACAGCAGAAATACCAATTAAAATATATGCCAGCATATCGTCTGACATCGAACCGAATAACTTACGAGAACGACGAGAACGCTCAAAATGGCGCAAATTAAGACCAGCGTCTGTTCCACGAATCGTACGATAATTACGATGGCTTTTATAGGGAGAAAAACGCTGACGTTTACCAGGCTCTGACACTTTAGCGTCGCGATTTGAAAGCGAACCAGAATTTCCACGAGAAAGCGTTTGACCGCGACGCGAGGAGTTTGTACCCCGTGTGTGAGGACCTTGTAAAAATGCCATTAGTTATGCCTCCTCGTACCTTACAGACAGTCAGCAACATGGTAGATATGTATCCATATAGATTCAGTTTAGCGTATTTATAGTGAATATCAAATACAAGCTTCCTTCAGCGGACGAATATAATGTATAAAGCCGTTGCATTCATAAATTCTATGCAACATTTTACCCGCTAATATTAACAAAATGTAACAATTATTGACTTTTTAGTCATAGTTCCGTATTTTTAAGAGGATTAATACTCACTTTATTTGTCAGAAGATTCATGTATACAAAGCTGTACCGTCTGCGGTATGAGAGAACCGCAGGCACATGAACCAAAATATGCGTGAGTGCTCTAGGAAATGCTCAATATGTTCGGAGGCTTACATGGTTAAGCGGCGCAACAATAGACAAGACGCTATACGTGACGTTGTTCGCGGACAATCAATTCGTACTCAAAAAGCTTTGGTGGATCAGCTGCAGGCTCTTGGGTTTAATTGCACGCAAGCAACGGTTTCTCGTGATATTGCCGATATGGGATTGCGTAAGCTTCAAGAAGGAATTTATGTCCTTGCCGAAGATCTCCATTTACAACGCATGGTGTCAGAATTTGTCACCAATATTGATCAGGCTGGTAACTTGATAGTTATCCATTCACAACCAGGCACTGCACCCGGTGTTGCTGCTGCAGTTGACGCGGCATCACTTCCCGAAATTAAAGGCTCTGTTGCAGGTAATGACACCGTATTAGTGGTAGCAGATGACATGGAAGCCGCCGAAGATTTTGTTTCGCTCATCAATAAGCTGCGCAATTCTACCCTTATGAAATAAGGTGCATACCACACCGCCGTTTACAGACATGTACGAGTATTTTTGTAGACCTCTTGGGAGAAACAAAAAGAAATCAACCACACAAAAAGTTTGTGTGCAATGCGTGATACCCAAAACGTAATACACGGTGCGTGAGCGATAGCTCATTATTCGGTAACGTAAATAGTATTCATTATAGTTGATCAGCACTTCTATAACTACTCATCTATATGCTCAACAGCTTCTAGGGTATCAATACTTTTAAGAAAATGCCTTTCTATCAGCAGCAGTTGTTGCAAATTTTGCAACAACTGAATGTTCTGTGAAACTCTTTCAAAAATATTTTGTCTGCGTCGCTTATCGTTTATAAGAATCGGCGTAACCAGTATTGCTGCCGATTACGCCGATAGATTCTAAAAAACTAAACCATTAAAACACACCTTACAATGCAAACATCTTACGCAAAGACACTATTACGCAAACAGCTCGTCAATCGTAGAAGACAGCTCATCTTGCAGGCGTAGCGCATCCTCGCGCGTAGAACCATAGGTAAAGATGTATGCTTTGATCTTTGGCTCGGTACCAGAAGGACGAATAATAAGCTTATTTTTGCCTTCTAAGTTAAACTCAAGAACATTTGCATGTGGCAACAGCTGACTTGGCTCTTTCTGCAACCCAGAAATACGCTGCATTTCACAATCGGTAAGGTAATCTACCATAGACTCTACGCGCAGGCCGCCAAACTCACAAGGAGCTGCCGTACGGAGCTTATTCATAAGAGCAACGATCTTTTGAGCTCCAGCTTCGCCCATAAATGCTGCACTCACCGTTTTGTTAAGGTAATAGCCATAGCGTTGATAAAGTTTATCCATAGCTTCGTATAAGTCTAAGCCCAGCTCAGCATAATAGCTTGCCATTTCAACACAGAGCATCGTGGCAGTAATAGCGTCTTTATCGCGCGCATGAGTTCCTGCAAGATAGCCGTATGATTCCTCAAAACCAAACAAGAAACGATCTTGTTCGCCTTTATCGGTTAACTGATCTACCTGCTCGCCTATGTATTTAAAACCGGTTAACACGCGTCTGAGCTCAAAGCCCCATTTTTCTGCAAGCGCACAGCTCATATCAGAAGAAACGATAGATGATACACATACTTTAGAAGCAACATCTTCGCCTTGCTCGCGCGCCATGCGAGCACGCCAATCCATAAGCAAAACGCCCATTTCGTTACCAGAAAGCAGCACGTAATCGCCATTATGCGGAATGGCGGTACCCATACGATCGGCATCGGGGTCGGTTGCAACCAACAGATTTGGCTTAACTTTATCGGCTAATTGTAAACCTAAATTCCAAGTCTTTCTAAATTCGGGGTTAGGATAGGTGCAGGTTGGGAAATTACCATCTGGAAATTCCTGCTCGGGAACAATGGTTACATCTTCTACGCCAAGCTTCTTTAAGATACGAGTAACACATTCTCTACCAGTACCGTTAAGCGGCGTATACACAACTTTATAACCATCAGAAGCCTTAAAGCCCTCAACAGACGTTTTCATAACGTTTTCGATAAACGAATCAAGCACTTCTTCAGGCGTCCACTGAATAAGTCCACGCTCAAGGCCTTCGTCAAAGCTGATAAGTTTTGCTCCGCCGAATACGGGAGTTTTTGCAATAGATGCCGAAATCTCGGCAGCGCATTCATTGGCAATTTGACCGCCGTTATCGTTATACACTTTATAGCCGTTATAAATTGCTGGATTATGAGAAGCGGTAATAACAATACCAGCCGACGTGTGAAGATGACGAACAGCAAACGAAAGCGCAGGTACTGGCTCGATGCGTGGGTAAACATACACATGAATACCGTTAGCCGCCAAAACGCGTGCTGCAATATTTTGGAAATCCTCGCCCTTTAAACGAGAATCGCGACCAATTGCCACGCTGGGATTATCAAAATGAGCGTTAAGATAATCTGCAACTCCCTGTGTTGCCTGAGCCACTACATAAACATTCATACGATTGGTACCAACACCAAGCGTTCCACGCAAACCAGCAGTACCAAATTCAAGACAACGATAAAATGCATCGTTGAGTTTTTCTTGGGAATCTGCCTCTAAAAGGCTTTGAAGCTCTTGGCGTAAATCTTCGTCTTCTACATGTTTACGCCACAGCTCAATGCGCTCTTGAGTTTGTGAATCCATCAAAATCTCCTTGGTTTTAGTTGAAAGAAAAAAATTACACACAAAACCATCATAGGTAACATTACAACAGATGTAAAGACGAAAACAAACGCTTTCATATTGCGTGAAGGCGATAAAGCACTTAGCTGGTCATATGTTCGTATAAAGCAACACATAAGCTTTATGTGTGAGCTTCACAGATAGCTACAAATTATCGTCTACCGCTAAATTTTTAGTCATGCGGATGCCCGTAGATGTCTTTTACAAGATTGGCAGCGTTATATTTTTAGGATGTATAAAGCGTATTACAACATGTTATGACGTGCGCGCACGCAAATATCCTCTATGCTAGATAGAAGCGTTATATATTACTAAGATATTGCTAATCAAAATATTATAAGCACTACGTCATAGTAAACTGTACGTCATCTACGTAGCGTAACAAAGTGTTCAAAGGAGCGATCTAACCCATGAGTAATCAGCCAATTGCAGATCAAATGGAGTTTTTTGCAAGCTGTCCCTTGGGATTTGAACAGCTGTTAAGTCGCGAATTGCGAAGCATTGCTCCAGTAAAAACACGTCCGCTGCAAGGACGTGTACAGTTTTTTTCGACGCTTAAAGATGCATATACCATATGTCTTTATACGCGCTTAGCATCGCGCATTATATATGTTATAAAACATATCGATGCAACAGACGCGCAAACGCTCTACCAACAAGCAGCAGAAATTCCCTGGTGGGAGCATATAGATCGTGGTACAACCTGTGCAATTGATGCTCATGGCACCAATGAAAACCTGAACAATTCTATATTTAGCGCGCAAAAGGTAAAAGACGCTCTATGCGATGCGTGCATAAAAACGCAAGGATGGCGTCCATCTATTGACACACATCACCCCGATGTAATGATTTCGCTACGTATTGCAAAAAACCGTGCAACACTTGGCATTGATTTAAGTGGCGAGCCGCTTTTTAAGCGCGGCTGGGAAGCTCAAAAGAACACGCAACACCATCTTGCATTTTTGCGTCCTGATTATGCAGCTGCTCTGTTAAGTCAAAGCAGCTGGTACAGTTGTGTTCGACATGAACATGCAACACTGGTATGTGCATATCCTCAAAGTGGAACGCTCTGCATTGAAGCTGTAGAACAAGCGCTACATCTTGCATGTGGCCGTAATCGTATACATTGGGGATTTTTAAAGTGGAAAGGCCACCAGCCCGATATATGGGAAAACGTTATCAACCAATCAAAAAACGATGAGCGACACTATCAAAATCATACCTGCACTTTGGTTTTATACGATGATCCGTCCGCTCAACGCAAAAGTATACAAACTATACGCTATATGCTCTCGCGTGCTCATATATCGGCTGCGCGTGTAAATTTTGAAACCGTTGATTTTGACGAATTCATACAACGATATGCGCAGTTTTCGCAAGGTCAAACCATTGCAAATAACTCAAAAGCGCCTCACGTTGCAAGCAACGCATCTGCGACCGCGTTTATATTCAACGCCAGTCAAACCGATGTAAGCTCAACTGCCGTATGTGCTGATAGAGTAAGTAAACTTATTCAAGCAGCACAGGCAACTTGTAAGGAGCATGAGCCGTCTAAAGATTCTTCTGAGACGCTTAAACGCAGTTTAACGGTAAGTATTCCCGAAGAGTTAGCACACGAAGCTGGCGATGCTTTACTTGCGCAAATGTGCACCACGCGCCTGGGTACGCAAACCGTGCTGTTTGGTAATCTACGCCCTGCCGCGCGTGAGTTGTTTTCTTGCGAACTTGGCGGTGCTTGGTCACAAGGACGTATACAAGACATTACGATATTTGATAAAGGTGCAGCTCAATTTGCTGCGCGACTTAAGAAAACGCTCAAGCAGCGAGGACCTTGGACAAAACGCGAAGATGTTAGCTGCTACCGCGTCTATGATGCAGATCTCCCAGATTTCGCCTGTGCAATAGATGTGTTTAATGCGTATCAACCGCGCACCACAAAGACCGCAACGCAAGATGGATCAGCGCAGCGTTGGCTTAATATTTCTGAATATAAAGCACCAAAAGTTATCGATCCGGTAAAAGCCAAGCTTAGACTCTATGATACGCTGCATATTGCATCGCTGATTCTTCAAACCAAACCCGAAGATGTATTCGTTCACACCAGAATGCAGGCAAAAGGTGGATCGCAATATCATATGCCACAGACAAATAATGCTCGTAAAACCGTGCGGACGCGCGATACAAGCACGGCGGCTTTGCGTAATGCAAACACGTCGGCTGTACGCAATGCAAGCTCATCGCCTTTGTGCAAATCAGGCATGCCCGAAGGATCTCATCTTATCGAAGAAGGCGGCTTGATTTTTGAAGTTAATTTTACCGCACGCCATGACTGCGGAATTTTTCTTGACTTTAGAGAAGTAAGAAACCGCGTGCGCGAGATGGCAAAAGCAATGAAAGGTTCCAAACGCTTTTTGAATCTGTTTGCCTATACTGCAACATCTACCTGCTATGCTGCCGATGGAGGCGCAAACTATACCACAACAGTTGACATGAGCGCGCCAACACTTCAATGGGCACAACGTAACATGGAACGAAACGGATTTAAAGGAAATCAGCATGAATACATTCGTGCGGATGTACTTACGTGGATACAAGACATGCGTCATAGCAAAAACAGGTGGGATCTTATTTTATGTGACGTTCCAACGTTTTCAAATTCAAATAAAATGCATGGAAAAACATGGGATGTTGCGCGTGATCATGTTGAGTTAATTATTACACTTTCTCGTCTCTTAACACGAGATGGAAAAGCCCTGTTTTGCTGCAATCTTAAGCACTTTACACTCAACAAAGAAGCGCTTACCAAAGCAGGCGTTGTCATAGACGATATTACCGCAGATACCATTCCTTTTGATTTTGCGCGCACGCAAAATGTACACCATGCGTATGTTGTAACCCGCGGCTAAAGTTGTGACCAAGGTCGTGGCCAAAGTTGTGATCAAAGTCATGACTAAAACCGCAGCTAAAGACGCAGGTAAAATTGCAGCTAAAGTCGTGTTCAAAGCATACGATGCACATAAAAACGTCCACACACGCAGAAAACAACATTATTGTGTTGCTTTGCTGGGTTGAATGAACGGGTAATATATCTATCCCTTTTTGAGCACGCAGCATAGATATTGCACGCACCTTTTAACAATACGAAGCTATATGTCATTTGTAAAGTAACTCTCAAACTACTTAGGATTTATTTATCCTAAAATGTATGCTATAATTCTCCTAAAAAGGAGGTCTCACCTATGAATGTAAATACAGACACGCTTGTTCCTATTTCCGAAGCTAATCAAAACTTTTCTAAAGTCGCACGCCTTGTTGATAAATATGGCTCGGCTGTTATTTTAAAAAATAACGCTCCTCGCTACGTAATTTTAGAATTTCCAAAAGCGCAAACTGATGAAATTGATCTTCCAACAAATGATGAGGTTGCAGCCTTATCTGACATGTTCATCAAAAAGAACAAAAAAGTCTATGAGGAACTTGCTAAATGAAGTATTTAACCCAAGAGCAGGTGATGAAGCTTCATCAGGTTCTGATTGAAACAAGTGGTGGCTCTTTAGGTATTCGCGATGAAGGAATGCTTGATTCGGCACTAAAAACTCCGCTGCAAACATTTGACAAGCGTGAACTTTTTCCAACTATTTTAGATAAGGCGACACGCTTGGCTTTTGGTCTTATCAAAAATCACCCTTTTATAGATGGCAACAAGCGCATTGGTACGCATGCTATGCTCATCTTTTTGGCACTCAACAACATTATGCTGTCTTATAAAGATGAAGAGCTGATTGATATTATTTTCAAAGTTGCGTCTGATAGAGCAGATGAAAACGACCTTTACAACTGGATTGAAAACCACCAAGCCTGATGGCCCAACATTCCGCAGCATTTTGGGATCTGCCAAAGTCTATTTGATGCAACGGGTTACAGTAGAGGACATAAAACATCACAAAAGTATTACTTCACTACAGCTTTTCCATTCAAGCAACGCACAGCATAGTGAACACATCCATCTGTTCTATATCCAAGATTGACCTTATTCTTATCAGAAACCTCGGTAATACCATTCTCACAAACCACTTCAAGACATGCGTTCTTGGTAATTTCTCCTTTTAAAATACTTGTACCATTTGTCGTATCCACCATGCAAGAAGCGGCAACTTTAACATTATGCGCCACAGCAGAACCATTAAGACACTTCAGAAAAACATCGTTCGCTTGAACATTTCTTGCTTCTACCTTGCCATTATGGACTTGTGCATAAACCTTGTCAGCTTTAATATCTGTTACTAATACTTGATTTGATTCAGCTTCAATCTCACAAAAATCAATGTGGTCTGGCAGCGTAACAATGACTTCAGGACTGCCTTTAGCCAGCCACCTAAGCCAGTAAAAAGCCGAAACTTTTTCTGTTTGTACAAGTTTTATACCGTCTTGATTTTCTTCAATCTTAAATATATCTTTTTCGCAATTAACATAACTAATACTAAAAGACTCAGCTGTTCTCACAGTTAAACTAGCATCTTTTGTGTGTGCTAAAAACTTCCTACTATTTGGCACTTTACCGTCTCCCTTGTTACTGGATTGCTTGTTTTGATTATACATGGTGAGCAGATATTTTAACAGGAATTTTAGTCACCAAGGGAGCCGCTGGCGTGCTCGCTTACAAAACTTTTGAGAAAAATTCGAAAATTACCCCATTTGACACGAGTTTTGAAGCCAAAAATTGCCCTTCGCACCGCTTTTGAGAGGTTCTTAAAACAGTATCAACGCGTCTACCTGGGCACATGCAAAACGTGTTTTTTGACCCCATGGCGCTGCGCCACAAAAACTCGTGTCAAATAAGGTTTTTTTCGAATATTAAGCGAAAAGTGTGCGCACAGGTAGTATTTCTACTTTTTTTGAATGCACGCTATGGGTATTGGGCGCACTTTTAACGATAGTAAAAGCTATCGTTAAAAGGTTTTAATGACTTAATCACATTTCGATACATATATTGCTTTCATCTGCTTGCATATGCTTGCAATATTTTATAAAATAAGGGCAAAAAGGATGTGAACACAATGACAAATACAAACGCTGTATATGCAAGGATCGATACAAATCTTAAAAAAAATGCTGAAAGTATCTTGAGCCAGCTTGGCATAACTCCATCTTCAGTAATCCAAATGCTTTACAGCCAGATTGTTTTACAAAATGGTTTACCTTTTGAACTTCGACTGCCAGCTCATAAGCAAGAAAAGCCACTTGCTTTAGGTAATTTAACTCAAGCTGAACTGGATACAGAACTGCAAAAAGGTATCGACTCACTTTCGACCGGAAAATCATATAGTGCCGACGATGTCGATAAGTTTTTCGCAAAGGAATACGGCGTATGAGCAAAGCATACAGCATCATTTATTCCCCGCAAGCCTTCCTTGACCTCACTGAACTGTACGAATACATCCGTTTTAATTTGCAAGTTCCTAAAACAGCTGAAAAACAAGTCAATCATATTAGAAAAGCCATTCACTCTCTTGATACTATGCCTATGCGATATCCGCTTGTTGTTTGGGAACCATGGCGTTCTAAAAGCATACGTCGAGTTTCCGTCAATAACTACACAGTCTTTTACCAAGTAGACGAAAATAAAATGACAGTTACTATTATTCGCATATTCTACTCAGGCAGAAATATAGAAAGCATTGTTAACGACTCAAATAATTAATACACGATTTTGGCTAGAAAAGTAACGAAAGAAGTAACGTAATTTCGAACGTTTCACCTACCTCTAATAATGTGCTGTTATTTTTTAATGCTGTCTTCAATAAAAACCTTAGATTTTTGAATTTGAACTTTATCTTTATTAACTACAAGAGTAATATAATCTCCATTTTTGTAATTTAGCATACGTGCGCTCAAAAAGCGGAGGTATAGGACACAAAAAGCGCACCTACGCAAACGTACGCAGGTGCGCCTCAGATAGACAAAGCAAACGGCACGAGCACCTTTATGTTTGCTCATGCATAAGTGCCTATATACTTATTTATGCTTGCTTATAAAACGCTTCCATATCCTTGGAAAGCTGCGCAAGCGTTGGAGCATCGGTATATGCCATATGACCACAGTTATACAAATGCCACTCGAGCTTCTCTTTTAATTCGGGAGAAAGGAACTGGCAGGAAATGTCGTGAAGAACATTCCAATAGGTAGTTGCTGCATCGTAGCGACCGCCTAATATGCACACTTTCATGCAAGGATTTCTACGCATAGCAACGCTTATGTCGTATGCAACGTTAGCAGACATGCTTGAACCATCTTTGCCCGGTGTGGTATGTTCCCATTTCCAGTTAACGCCTACACGATCATAGTTCATAGACATATACGGAGCCTTGAATGAATATCCTAAGGTATTATGACAAAAGTCTCTAAATGCACTTGTCCAGCTTGCCTCAACCGCATCATCAGCAGGATCTTGCGATGCAAACCAAGAACTACTCGACTGAACAGCAACAGGAGCATCACTTGAATAACGCATGTCCAAACGGCCTACCACACGTCCTTGTTCGTATAAAAGATTACGACGGAAATCGTCGAGCGTAATACGTAAATGACAAGCGCGAATATGAGCCTCAGGTAATCCGATAAAATGGCTCATCTCTTGCGCAACACGCTCTTCTTCGTTGACATCAAGACGGTCTCCTTGTAAAAGCGCAGGTGCAAGCGTTTTATCGGTCCATGCAAGCGCTTTATCAAACCAAGATTCAACAGTTTCTTGTGCACCTGCTTTACCAAAGAAGTGAGCAGTTGCAGCCATAGTTGGAAGCATACCTAAATGATAGAGGTCACTACCCTCTTCTACCTGGGCAAAGTCGAAAATAGCAGACAACATGGTTACACCTGCAACTTTAATGTCTTTTTCGCCCAGAAGGCGCATCAAAACTGCATTTCTGGTAGTTCCGTAAGACTCACCAAACAAATAAACAGGGCTCAACCAGCGGTTATGTTCCTCAAGCCAGGTAGTAATTGCGCGACAAAACGCGTCAGCGTCTCCATCAACACCAAAAATAGACGAAGTATCTGCACCTTCGGCAACAGTTGACCAACCAGTGCCCAATGCATCTAGAAATACAAGATCGGTTGAACGCAAAAGGGTATATGGATTATCCTCAACTTCAATAGGCGTGCCTAGATGCTTAACACCATTTGAAACAACGCGGCGAGGGCCTAGGCCACCAAAATTTATAGGAACCGAAGCACATCCAGGACCGCCGTTAAAAGCAAAGGTAACAGGACGTGTGCTTTGTGTTTTTCCATTTTCGTCCAAGGCAAGATAGGACATGGAAAACATATTACCAATAAGTGCACCTGTATCAGAACGTACATCCACATGAGATGCCTGCACTTGATAGCTAATCATTTCTCCTGATGTTTCGTGTGATCCACGCCATACAAGATTTGCGGACGCAGCCTTGGGCAAATCAATTCGCGTTTGCGCAGGAACAGTAATAAAGGCGTCCTTTATTTTTGAAGCGCGTGTTGAGGTTTGCGACGGTACGTTTTGTACACAAACAGCTCCATCTTGTACTGATTGTGGTGTTGTGTCACTCATAAGCATCTCCTTACTTGCATAACTTTTTAAATCAGATAGGATTACATATATATTTGTACGTCCTTTTATTATACGGGTTAGCGTACAAATTTTTAGGTGAAATTAGATAAAGAAATTAGGTGTTCATGTTTACATCGTCTTCTAGCGCATCTCGTGACAATATGCAGTCGATACAAAATGCAAACGTCACAGGTCGCATAGGACAAACGGGTCGCATCGCGGCAACAGCGCGTGCTAAAATGCCGTCCATACCCTTAAGCGCATCAATGATGCTGGTAACCTTAGGTATTGTATACGGTGATATTGGAACAAGTCCTATGTATACGCTTAAAGCCATTATGACAGGCAACGGCGGACTTATGACCATGAAAGAAGATGTTGTATTAGGAGCTCTTTCACTTATTATTTGGACGCTTACCCTTATTACAACCGTAAAATATGTATTTGTAGCAATGAGCGCCGACAACCATAACGAAGGCGGAATTTTTGCGCTGTATTCACTTGTCAAACGCTTTGGAAAATGGCTCATTATCCCTGCTATGATAGGCGGAGCCGCACTACTTGCAGACGGTATTTTAACCCCTGCCGTAACAGTTACTACCGCCATCGAAGGTCTGCGAACTATTCCTTTTATACGCGTGCTTATGGGTGGACGCCAAAGCGTGGTTGTTATAATTACCATCACCATTATTTGTCTTTTATTCTTTGTGCAGCGATCAGGAACGTCTTCAATTGGTAAGGCTTTTGGCCCTATCATGACACTATGGTTTCTCTACTTAGGAATTTCAGGTCTTATTAATTTATGTGCAGATCTTAATGTTTTACGCGCACTTAATCCAATCCGTGGAATTGTATTTTTGTTTAATGGTCAGATAAATGCAGCTGGCTTAATGGTACTTGGTAATGTATTTCTTTGTACCACGGGTGCAGAAGCCCTCTATAGCGATATGGGTCATGTTGGCAAGGTTAATATTTTTGCAACGTGGCCTTTTGTTAAAACCTGTCTTATCCTTAATTACCTAGGCCAAGGCGCATGGATTTTAGTTAATAACTCTTCCCTTTCTTTAGCAAGCCTAGACGATCTTAACCCGTTCTTCCAAATGATTGACCCAAATTATCGTGTCTTTGCCGTTATACTTTCAACTCTTGCTGCTATTATTGCATCTCAAGCACTTATCACCGGCTCGTATTCCATTATTTCCGAGGCAATCCACTTAGACCTCATGCCTCACATGAAAATTAATTATCCATCTCTTAACAAAGGTCAAATTTATATTCCGCTGGTCAATAATACCATGTGGTTTGCATGCATACTTGTTGTGCTCATCTTCCAAACTTCCAATCATATGGAAGCTGCTTATGGTCTTGCTATCACCGCAACCATGTTAATGACCACCATTTTGTTGTACACTTATTTAACTTCAATTAAACGCAATAAACCTGCAGCTATTGTCTTTGGTATTTTCTTTGGTGCAATTGAGCTGATGTTTTTCTTCTCATCGCTTACCAAGTTTTTCCATGGTGGATATTTTACCGTGCTTATGGCAGCAGCGATGTTTGCCATTATGTATATATGGAGACGAGCAACCGCAGTTGAGCACACGCAAACCGTTTATTTACCCATCGTTAAATATATCGATCAGCTGCGCCGTCTTAAACGCGACCGCGAATTCCCCTATACTGCCGATAACATTGTATTTTTGTCAAATGACTCATCTCAGGATCGTCTTGACCGTGATATTTTATATTCAATTTTGGATAAGCGTCCAAAACGCGCAAAAGCATACTGGTTTGTAAATATTAAAGTTACAAACGAGCCTTACACTCACGAATATTTGGTAGAAAACTTTGGTACCAACTTTATTTTTAAAGTACAGCTCCGTCTTGGATTTAGAGTAAACCAACGTATTAACACCTATCTGTATCAAATTGTTTCCGATATGGTAGATGCGCGAATTCTGCACCCTCAGCACCACAAGTATTCAATTTATCGAGAAAATAGCAACGTTGGCGACTTTAGATTCTGTATGCTGCGTAAGGTTTTATCGCCCGAAACCAATATCTCGGGTCTTAATCGCGTAGTAATTGAAGCTAAATATATTATTCGCAGACTCTGCGGATCGCCTGTTAAATGGTATGGTCTTGAAAACTCAAGCATTATTTTTGAGTATGTGCCACTCTTTACGCGAGCAAAACAGCAGCACCGCCTTACACGCATTATGAAACCACTTCACGTAAACCCCTCCCTTGAACAAACAGGAGTTATGCACATAGACGACAGCGATGAAGATATTTTTTCTGCCAGTGTTAAACACGAACTTGCAGATTCGTATGAGTCGGTTGAGCACTCCCTTATTGGTGGAGATACAGCTAGCTTTAGGCCGCTCAGACTTGACGACAACGATGATACTGAAGACGACGAGTATAGCTATCAGGGAGAAGAGTTTATAGGAACAGACACGGGCATTTTTGAACCCGACGCACAAGATATGCATAACGCGTATGAAAATGAAACTTACCCGGATTCTCAAAAGAACTTTACAAGTGATAATCAAGGGGGATCGAGGCGTAAACATTCGTAAAGGCACAACCATTCATAAACACGCCCTTTCGTAGGTGCGAAATGAACCCACCTTCCATAAGGTGGGTGCTCTCATCGCTTGTTCCAGCTTCCTCAACTGTGAAGGATGCCTGTACTAAACACGAAATATGAGCTCCCTCAAAACGCTTGTCGGTTCACCCAGTTGTACTACGAAAGGACGCTATAACTACTATAGCGAATTTTGTAATAATAAAATAGACTTGAATAGAAAGTCATTATCGTTCAAACTTAAGATGTATGTAATTATTGGTACAACAAGTTGGCTCTACACGTTTGTCCTATAAACGCTTGCTAAGTAAGGAGATCACATATGCTCACAAATCTTATCGATTACCATGTGAGCAATTGTATCAGCATGTATCAATCTCTTTTTACCAGTTCCAATCACCGCGGTATAGAAGCATCTTGTATGTCCTTGTTTTCAACGTGGCATGCATTCACCCCTTCTTTGACGCTCCAAACTGGTCCGGTTCCACTTGAGGAAATATGTTCTCCCCTTATTATTACCTGTTCTCTTTGCTTATTTTTTGTAGCATTTGCAACTGTTTTGGCACTGACACCCCTTGCCAAAATAATTGCCCACAAACTTGGAGCTATTGATCGCCCCGGAAAACGCCGCGTTAATAAAAAGCCCATTCCTCGTATGGGTGGTATTGCCGTTTTCACAGGAATTTTCTTAACGCTGCTTATTCATTACTTAGGCATCCTTGCACATCTTTGGCCAAGCGTATTTTTACCAAGTGAAGTATTTCAGTACATTAACTACCCACTTATTATGCTTGGTATGATCTGCATTTTTATCACTGGTGTTATTGATGATGTTTATCATTTGACGCCCCTTCAAAAACTCATCGGACAAATTATTTCGGCTGCATGCGCGGTATGCGGCGGACTTGTTATTGGCGTTATTGTTAATCCATTAAGCTCTGGCGCGCTCTATTTGGGCTGGATTGCGTATCCTTTAACGATTCTTTACTTAGTTGCATACGTTAATATTTTTAATCTCATCGACGGCCTTGATGGTCTGGCAACAGGACTTGCCTTTATTGTAAGTGCAACTATGTTTGTACTCTCGATTATGGCAAATAGACTTGATGCTGCGTTTTTAGCAATTGCACTGTGTGGATCAACACTGGGTTTTCTAAAATATAATTTTAATCCCGCTTCAATCTTTCTAGGTGATTCAGGATCATTGCTGATTGGCTTTACCTTAGGGGTTATTTCGCTGTTATCGGTAACACGTGTAGCAGGTCTTACTACCATTATGGTACCTCTTATTATTTCGGGTATTCCTATTATCGATACGTTTTCGGCAATCATTAGAAGAAAAAGAGCGCATATCAGTATTAGTCAAGCAGATCAAGGGCACATTCATCATCGTCTTATTTCTGAAGGATTTAATCAAAAACAAGCAGTTCTTATTATGTATGCATGGACGGCGTTTTTATGCTGTGGAACCTATCTTATGACGCAAGTTGAGGTAATGCCACGTATCTGCATTTTTATCGTCCTTTTTGCGCTTTCTCTGGTGTTTACGCTTAAATTGCATTTGTTTGAGCCTGTACTTTTTCACCACACTAATCCTGCTACTGGAAAAGACGAACTTGTTTCGCCCAAAGATCCCGAATTTAAGCTGGAAGAAGCAAAATTTGAGCAGCAGCACCATACTCACAATCTTACCCATATATAGCGAGATAAGCCATGCGCAAAGGTACGCATGGCTTATCGTATAAAAGCACACGAAGTACGCCTCGAGGCGCATTAAAGCGGTCTAGCGGTGTGATTACAAACGATACATATAGGTAAACACATCTTCACGCTGCATGGTAATTTGAACGTGCAGCGTTTCTCCAAGCTTATCAAGTGACTCTTGAATCTCGGCAAAACTAACGCTGACTTCTGAAAGGTCTACAACCATAGTCATCGTAAAGATGGACGACATAATTGTCTGCGAAATATCTAAAATATCTGCATCATTGTTGGCAAGAATCGTTGCCACTTTTGCAACAATACCGCAGCGGTTTTTTCCTAAAACACTTACAATCGCACGATTATGCGTGCTTTGCGCACGCTCAAACGTTGTGTTCGTATCCGCTAAAAGCTGGGCATCTGTATTATTTTCATTCATAACAATACCTTTCCGTACGTATGCAACGTTATTACTATATGTAGTATCACACAAATGTTAGGAATCTGATTGATCGCTATCATTTTGATCGGCGTTTTGATCTTGTTCTTCGGCCTTTTGTTTTTGCTGTTCCTGAAGGGAAACGAGCTGCTTAACACATACACCTATCCATTGGATAGCGTTATCTTGCGGATGCCCTTTAATTTCGGCAAGCTCAAAGCCCTTATCCCATACGGGGGTAAACTGAACGTCTTTTACACCATCATAATGTTTAAGAGCAGCTACCAAATTAAGCTCGGTAGTTAAAGGTGATGCCTGCTGCATAAGCCCGGTATTAATACGCCAAAACGGTGCAACTTGTGCTTTACCAAAACCTTCGCTTGAGCCACATAAGTTATAAAGCGGATTAAGTGCATTAATACGAGTTTGTTGCGTGGAGCCCAAAGCATCTTTTTTCTCAAGATCTTGATTAAAAGCATCAACAAGCTTTGAATCAAAGGTGGAATCTTTTTTATACGCGTCCTGATGCTCGGTAAGCACATGTGCAATGTGTGCATCAAAATGCAAGGTAGATTCGTTATCAATTCCAAAAAGTTGATTGCTGGGCGTAGATTTATCCAGAGCGTCAAAAGCACATACCGCTTTATTGGGAACCTTGTAATGTTTCACAAAATCCCATAGATTACTGATAGATACTGTTCCTTTTGACGAAGAATAGGTAATCCAGCGCGTATCACTATTAAGCGCTGCAAGATAGCTTGCAGGTGTTTCGTAAGATATTCCTTGTACTTTTGAAACTCCCGAAGACGACTGTTCTGAGGCTTGAGCGGCATCAGTTGTTTGAGCTTTGTCATCTTTCTTTTTAGCGGACGCATCCTGCGAAGATTCTGCAGACGGCTGTCCTTTTGCTGAACTTTTTTCCTGTTTTTGGTTTAAATTACCTGGAAAAGAAGGCTCTATTAAACGCGAAGGAGTTTGTATGTAGGGGAACTGTGTATGCGTAATAAAATTAGTAGCGGCATCGGTAAGCGTCTTCATTACATAATTGTAGTATGATCCATCGCAATAGCTTCCATCGTCTAACTTTGAAAGCAGCAAACGCTCATTTTGATCGTCACATAAACCAAGATCATTCAAACGTAAAGCATATTCTTGTGCAAGATCTAAAGACAGCTGCTTTTTAAATGAATTTGACTTACGCGACTCATCCGTTACAAATTGCCCCATCATCCATTCATAGGCACAATTGCCTAAGTCTGCATCAAGCAAAGGACACCATAATGCACAGCCAGCAATTTTATCGGAGATTGTTTTTCCCTGACCGTCATGTGTTGCCGCACCAACTTTTTTAAGATACGCCGAATATAATTCGCTGTCGCCACTTGCACCCAAAACAGAGCTCATCGTGGCACCTGCTCCGTAAGAAAGCGTAAAAATATTATCGGTATTAGCAGGTAGTACCGAAGAATTGTAACGTAAAAAGCGAATGGCACTTTTAAGATCTACAATGCCCCAAGGAGCACCACCCGAAAAGACCTCTTTTTTATCGCTTTCAAAACCAGAACTTCTACCTCTAAAACCTGGATAAACGTAAATCATACCAGCTTGAAGATAGCGGCGCATACCTTCATACTCATAAACATTAGGACATGCTTGAGGCGTAAAGAACGCCGAATTAAGTGGCATAACAATAGGAGCGGTTTGAGGCGTATAATCACCTAGCTGCGCGTCTTCGCGCGTGGTACATTGCCACAAATCGCCTTTTTTCTTTGCAAGAAAATAAGTACCAGGAACATAAATTGAAAGAGAACCATACGTTTTTGATGCAGGGTGCAGACAATACGGAACAGCAAGCTGATAAAAACAGTTGTGAACTTTATCAAATTTCCAACCGTCACGCCTAAGCTCTAACGCCTTAAATTCACTCAAGTTTACCGCAGGCTCTGGCGAAGTTGCTGCAGATGTATCTTGAGGTTGTTCATCGGTGTGAGCGGTGCAACCTGCTGCAAACAACATTGCAAGCGACGCAAGTGACAAAAAAGACTTTCTTGTGATGTTCATACATCCTCCAAGTACCTACCTCAAAAGACCTCTTATATTATGACTAAAAAGTTGGAAAGTTCCCACCAGATTCACAAGAAGAAAATATAAAAAGACGTATGTGCCAACACACATACGTCAAATGATTACTAAATTGCCCGATAAGGTACCCAAAGTGCTTGCTTAAGCTACAATGCGCGTCCCCGTCTTACCCAAAAGCCCCTGTTTTGCACATTCAAGCGAGGTAATGAGCGCCTCACCTGTAGGAGTTTGTTGTACAAAGTTTACGCACGCAGAAATTTTAGGAAGCATAGATCCTGGTGCAAACTGACCTTCATCACTATACTGTTTTGCCTGTTCAACACTTATTACATCCAAGTCTTGCTGATTGGGCTTATTAAAGTTAATAGCAACTTTTTCGACCGCAGTTAAAATAACCAAGCGATCGGCTTTAATATCGTGAGCAAGTAAAGCTGCGGTATTATCTTTATCGATAACAGCTGCAACGCCTTTATAACCTGATTCAGTCTTAACAACAGGTATTCCACCACCACCTGCAGCAATAACAACACATCCATTTTCAACCAGCGACTTAATGGTATCGGTTTCTACAATATAGGTTGGAAGCGGTGAAGCAACTACCCATCTCCATCCACGCCCCGAATCCTCAACATAGATATCGCCCGAGTGCTCCATGCGTTTTTTTGCTTCTGCTTCGCTATAAAAAGCACCTACCGGCTTAGTAGGATGTTGAAACGCAGGATCTGCGGCATCTACCAGCGTTTGCGTAACTACCGACACCACAGGTTTGTGTATATCCCTGCGAGCAAGTTCGTTGGTCATTGCCTGCTGAAGATGATATCCAATGTAGCCTTGCGACATAGCGCCACACTCTGCAAACGGAATTTCTGGTCCAACACCATGTTGAGAAGCATAATCGGTAGAAACTTTAATAGCCCCAACCTGGGGACCATTGCCATGTGTTATAACTACGCGATAACCCTCCTCGATCATATCAACAAGCGATTTTGCTGTATTTTGAATAAGAGCCAGCTGCTGTTGAGGAGTTTTGCCTAAAGCATTTCCTCCTAAAGCAACAACGATGGTTTGTTGTGTATCCATAGTTTCTCCTTGTAGAGCGTATAAAACAGCAAGCGCAGCCGCCGAAGCTACACGTGTTTCTTATAACATATCACAGTGTAAGCCTACCATACTTCTTACGCATAAAATAAAAGAGTTATTGTATAAATTTGTTGAGATGCAAAAATTATCGGTAAATGGTCTTATGCTTTTGAATTCTAGTAATCAAAGCTGTCTGTAATTTTTTATTGCATACACTTTATTGTATTTTTTTATTGTTTAATACATACACTGCGCGCAATTTAAATGAAAATACCTCGTAATAGTCATTCTTTTGTATAGAAAAAATAGCATGAAAAACTAAGCAGCACAAAAGGCGCGCGCGACAAAACCATAACAACAACTCCATAAATCACTACTAGACACGTATCTATGATTTCTGCATATTTATACCGTTTACCACTCACTTTTATCCGTTAACCAAAATTAACATTATGGAATTTAAAAATGTGATATGGACTTCTGTTTTACTCATACCCTCTGTGTTAAAAGTGCGTTAAACTAAAGGTTGCCTAAATATTTTGTGCACACTTAGTACGAGTGCACATAATCTTAATACAGCCTTTAGTAAAAGGAGTTGCCATGAAAGTACTTGTTTTTGGAACTATGAGCTACGATAAGGATTCGTTTAACAAAGAGTTACCTGATTTCCCTCATGTAACACTTGATTACACCGATGTAGAACTCACTCCAACAACTGCAGCATTGGCAAAAGGTTATGACGCCGTATGTGCATTTGTAAACTCCAACGTATCAGCAATGACTTTGGAAGTACTCAAAGGCTTAGGTATTGAGCTTGTTCTTATGAGATGCGCAGGATTTGACGCCGTAAACGTTAAAACCGCTCAAGAAATTGGCATGAAAGTTACCCGTGTTCCTGCATATTCGCCCGAGGCAATCGCTGAACACGCAATGGCTTTGGCATTGGCAGCCAACCGCCACATTTGCAAAGGCTACAATCGTATTCGTGAAAACAACTTCTCGCTTACTGGTCTTGTTGGCGACACCTTACACGGAAAAACAGCTGGTATCGTAGGCTGTGGTCGTATTGGTGCTGCTCTGTGCCGTATTTGCAAGGGCTTTGGCATGACCGTTTTGGGTTACGATTTGTATCCTAATCAAAAATTGGTAGACGAAGAGCACTGTGTTGATAGATTTGTTTCCCTAGACGAGCTCTATGCAGAATCTAACCTTATCAGCCTGCATGCCTTCTTAAACGATGAAAGCTACCGCATGATTAACGACAAAGCAATTGCAAAGATGAAACCTGGTGTTATCTTTGTAAACACAGGTCGTGGTGGCTTGGTTGATACACAAGCTTTAATTCGTGGTATCATTTCTGGCAAAATTGGCGCAGCAGGTTTGGACGTTTATGAAGAAGAGGGTCCAAACGTCTATCAAGACCGTACCAGCGAAGTGTTTGAATCTGTTACCACCCAACTGTGTGCATTCCCTAATGTTGTTATGTCATCTCACCAGGCATACTTTACACACGAAGCACTCAGCCAAATTGCGCGTGTTACCCTTGAAAATGCTGAACGTTATGCAGAAGGTAAAGAGTTTATAGAACGTAGCGTTGTATGCTAGATTTTTTTGCTACAACAACTACAATGATAGCGGATACAAAATAAACACATGTGAAAGGATATAGATGAAAAGAACAAAAATCATCTGCACCATGGGTCCTGCTACTGAGGATGATAACATCTTACGTGAAATCATTAAGAGCGGCATGAATGTTGCTCGCTTTAACTTCAGCCATGGTTCTCATGAGTATCACCGCACAAATATCGAGCGTGTACGCCGTATTTCTCAAGAACTCGGTATTCCTGTAGCTATTATGCTTGACACCAAAGGCCCAGAGATCCGTACGGGTGAGCTTGAAAATCACGAAAAAGTTGTTTTAACAACAGGTGAAAAAACCATCGTTACCACTGATGACGGTGTTATTGGAAACAAAGACCGCTTCTCGCTTGACTACAAGCGTCTTCCTCAAGAAGTAGAAAAAGGCTCCATCATTCTTATTGATGACGGCTTAATTGAGTTAACTGTTGACCATGTTGAAGGTACCGACATGTACTGCAACATTGACAACGGTGGTGAGCTTGGCGAGCGCAAGGGTGTAAACGTACCTAACGTTGAAGTTGGTCTTCCTTCTGTTACCGAGCAAGATAAAAAAGACATCCTCTTTGGTTGCGAGCTTGGAATTGACGCTATCGCTGCTTCGTTCATCCGTAACGGTGCTGCTGTAGATGAAATCCGTCAACTCTGCTTTAGCCAAGGTCAACGTCACATTGATATCTTCCCCAAGATTGAATGCGCACTTGGTGTAAAGAACTTTGACGAGATTCTTGAGCACTCCGACGGTATTATGGTTGCTCGTGGTGACTTAGGTGTAGAGATTCCACCTGCAAAAGTTCCTCACATTCAAAAGAGCATTATTAGCAAATGTGCTTCGGTGTATAAGCCTGTTATTACCGCAACTCAAATGCTTGATTCTATGATCAGAAATCCTCGTCCAACGCGTGCAGAAGTAACCGACGTTGCCAACGCAATTTATGATGGTACCGACTGCGTTATGCTCTCAGGCGAGTCTGCAGCAGGTAAATATCCTGTTGAGGCTGTAAAGATGATGGCAACCGTTTGTAAAGAAACCGAGAAATACTTAGCTGAACGTGGTATCTATCACGATTCAGGTGACGAAGTTAACGCAGCAATTGGTTTAGCAGCTGTTGAGTGCGCAAATCGTGTACATGCACATTGCATTATTTGCCCAACTCACTCAGGTCGTACCGCACGCCTTATCTCAAACTTCCGTCCTAGTTTGCCAATCATTGCAATGTCTCCTTCAAATCATGCAATCAGAAAGACATGCTTCTACTGGGGTGTTACTTCTTACAAAACCCCTGAGCAAGGCTCACTTTCTGCTACCTGCTATAACGCATTACGTGAGGCAAAAGATCATGGTTGTGTAGAAAAGGGCGATCTTGTTGTTATTACCGCTGGTGACCCACAAACTTCACCTTCTCAAGGCGACTACATTACCTCAACTAACATGACTATGGTTGCTCAGATTCAATAAGCACGCACGTCTTACATGTTAAGAAACCCCCTCTATATCCGCGGATGATATGTACCCCTTTTACTGGACAAAACCAGTGAAAGGGGTTTTGTATGAAATACGATTATGTTTTTAAACTTA